>QLUN01000120.1 GCA_018725455.1 Chloroflexota bacterium | reverse complement strand
GCTCCGGCACCAAAAAGTTTGGTTCTGTTGGCAGCCGCTGGTTTGGCAATTGCGCTGACCATCGCAACAGGCACCTGGTGGTACCTTTCGCCATCTTCGTCTGAAGTAGCCGCACTGCCAGCAAGCTCATCGATCCCAGGCAACGACAGCACCAGCGCCGCCAACACAGAGGCCGATATGGTCCCTGCCACAAAAGCATCGGCCGCCGAAATCGAAGAGATCGTTGAACCGACGATTCCAGAGACACCCATACCGACAGCAGCAACACCCACTGCCGAGCAGACTCCGCCCATCGAAAGGCCGACCACAGCGCCTCAAGTCAGGCCAGCTCAAACGGCGACAAGTCCACAGAGAGTCACGACAACTCCCACCCAGCCCAACAGGACCACAACACCGGCGCCAACTGCGCAAGCTCAGATCACACCTCCCCCTGTAGCTGCGCCTGTGCCTAAACCCCCACCAACCAGTGCGCCACCGCCTGCACGAAACACACCGCTTGAGATTTTGCAAGCGGAAATCAGGACATGCGATAGCAGAGGTAGCCTGATTGCCAGAGGGATATGTATCATAACCGCACGACACAGACACTGTGGAGACATGTGGGGCAAAGTCCCTGAATGCCCAATGAGTAATACCCCAATCACAGATTGAAAAACCAACTATTTACCCAATCATGAAAACTCAAGTACTACACGACAGCCCATACTCGATTTTTCGCATTTCTGAGGCGTTAACCTGCTGGCAAGCGGTTTTAGTAATGACATCAAGCGGTTTGATCGCCGCACTGTTATTTACCTTGGGGGGGATGCTAGTACAAATTTCTTTGGCATTCTTATTTATCCTTGGCTTTATTGCAGTGATTGTTTTCCTGGCAGGCATCAACGGTGCCGGCTTATGTCTGACAGACCTTGTCAATAAAAATCCTTTCAGAAGTATTTTGGGCTACTTGATCGATGGACTGATCAACCTACCAAAACTTATCGGCGCTGGAATTCTCCTGTTCTTGCTTTACATCATCGCCATTCTGGCAGTAGCACTCATTCTTTTGATATGCAAGCTGCCAGGCATCGGCCCACTGCTTCTGGTGATTGGTATTCCAGTTTCTATTCTAATCGTAGCCATGACCATGATTGGGTCATACATGGCGGGCTCGATTGTTGCACCAGCCATTTGGGGCGGTGAGAAAGTACTCAACTCGATTTCAATCACTTGGGAAATTACAAAACGCTACCCATTTGCTGCACTTGGTAAAATCATCGGGGGTTTGGTACTCTGCATCCTGTTTGGATCAATCGTATTTGCATTGACTTTTTTTGCCAGCAGCATCGTTGCCGGGATGGCAATCCCTATCATCGGAAGTGGTGTCAGGTTGGATGTTTTCGCAATGATGGGGGGTCATTTCGGTGGCGGAGGTCACATCAGCGGTGCTCTGATTGGCTTTGGATTAACGTTTGCTGCTGTCTCTGCCTTTATCTTTCTGCTACCCCTGATGGTCGGGATATTGACATGGAGTGAATTTTCACAAAAGATTGATTTAGAAAGCATTCGTCAAAAAACGTCTGTTGCCATCAAGGATGCACGTGAAAAAGTTGATGAAATGAAGGAAAAGGCGAAAAAACAGCCAGCACCTTTGACGGCCGGTAATTCAGAACTCAGCGAGGCCCAACTTGCCACCGCCACTACATCTGCATCGCTCCACTGCCCACAATGCAATGGCATTGTGCAAAAAGACGATCGATTTTGCGAACATTGCGGCAACAAACTGATATAAAGGAATGCCATGGCTAAATTCTGCAAGAAGTGTGGCACATCGAACGAAGATGATGCGGCATTCTGTGACAATTGTGGCGCTCCAATGCAAAGGAAAGCCACACCGAAAAAAGTTGCCCTACCCTCGACTACACCCACCATATCCCTCTCAAAGCTGAATCGGAAGACATTGTTCGCTGTTGTGGGCACGGCTGTGTTGACCACTGTAATAGGGTTGGGGGCATGGGGATGGGCGGCCATGAAAAACAGCCCACCCAATACCAGGCAACAATTGGCACTGGCCCAACAATGGATTGACACCAACCAAGATCGACTGTTACGCAACACCTGCCTGACCAACTTTCCTTACCAGAAAAGAACCGTCACGGTTTCTGCATGGAACCAAAACAAGGTTGCCTGGATGGACGAACTTGTCGCTGGAAATGTGTACGTTAGCCGAGGACAGGACAGATTTGGAAATTTCCTCTATGAACATGGCCCTGCTGCACAACAGCATATCAAAGGCTCCTCGCTGTGCTTGGCCACGGGTGTGCGACTTGAGCAGACAGAGTTACTTCCCCTGGACACCAACCCTACGCGTGCGGCAGATTTGAGAAAAACCCGTGAAGGCAAACGGCTTAAATTGATGCAAGTGCGATATGCATGGGATGGCATACCGAGCTTCGCCCAATCTCCGCGAGTTGCCAGCAAATGGCCCTCAGGAATGCGCAACACAACCACTCAGATCACTTTATATCGAGGCGATGATGGTTGGCGAGAGGCCACTCAAGCTGACGTTGCACGGGCTGTTGCTGAATTTGATGGTCGCAGCAGTGGCTCCCCTGTTCAAACAACAGGATCAGGACCAGGGTTTGGAGATTGGTTTGGCCAGCTATTTTCTTTCGGCAGCTCTTCACCAGAGCGAACGGCACGTGAGTTTTTTGAAGCCATCAGCAATGGTCAGGTGAATCAAGCCATTGAACGAATACATCCAAGTCAACGTAGTCAAGCAACCGATGCGAAATTGGCGATGGCGATAGAAATGCAGCGGAGTGATCTTCTTCAAGACAACCGACGCGTGACTCATGTTGAATCGGTTCTGGAAAACAGACAGGGAGAAGCTGCTTTGGTTGCCGTGAAACTCACTCACAACAATGGCAGCATTTCAACCGAACGTGTTAAGCTTGAACAACACAATGGAAAATGGTACATTATGATGGATTGAGCATTCAACGCAGGCACTGGCTCCAGCTCGGACTCGTGTCTGCGTTAGCAGCTTCTTTCGCAAAAGGCAGTAGCAGATCAGTAATAAATTTCACAACTGAAATTGATGCCAACACTTTAGCCAATGGCAGATTGATTTTTCGTGGCACTCGATCGCGAGAAGGTCGAGTTGTCAGCTGGTTTGATGAGCAAAGCGAATTTACTCATGTAGGGATTCTGATTAATCAGTTGGACGCCAAAGATCATTGGAATGTGATTCATGCGACCCCAGATCATGCCAAGGTTGTTCAGGAAAGACTCGAGGATTTTCTAAAAATACCGAGTCTTTTTTCTGCTGCGGTATTTCAATGGAATCTGCCTTCGCCCATAAGCGAGTCAGACATTTCTCAACAAGCCACTCAGTGGATCGGAACACCATTTGATGGAGGTTTTGATTTTTACAATCAAGACCTTTATTGCACTGAGCTGGTATGGAAAGCCGCCCAGTCGCTGAATTGGGTAGATGAGCCAAAGCTAACGACGCTTAAAACCCCATTTGGTGCGAAACGGGTGCTGATGATCAGTGATTTATTGAAACAGTTACCGCTCATCCGATTGTCGTGACCTAGG
>QLUN01000012.1 GCA_018725455.1 Chloroflexota bacterium | reverse complement strand
AAAAATCCGAACGATTGAGGAGCCGGTCGAGTATCGGATCGTTGGCGCATACCAAACGCCGGTTGTTCGACTGAAGGGTGACTCGTCGGATTTTCTCACCGTGATGCGTGCGGTGCTTAGAGCAGACCCGGACATATTAGGGGTTGGTGAAATACGGGACTTTGATACCGCCGAATTAACCATCCATGCAGTGCGCTCTGGGCATCTTTGCATCTCATCGATCCACGCTGAGTCTGCTCTCGGTATTTATGACCGGCTTGCGGGCATGGGTGTTCCTCGCAGCGATCTTGCTTCGATCAATCTGGTTGCTGGATTCGTCTATCAAGCGCTCGTTCCGGTTTTATGCGAAAACTGCAAGATTCCTGCAAAAGATGCTTGCGCCGACACTTCAAAGAAGGCGATCTTTCGCCGGCTTCAGGCCGTTTCCGAAATATGCGATGGCGACTTGAACAATGTTTTTTTTGCCCGCCCCGGCGGATGCGAGAAATGCCATCATCGTGGCGTCGTGGGTCGCACGGTTGCTGCTGAGTTTCATCGACCCACCCCTGCGATGCTTTCTCATGTGGCTAAACAAGATGCAGTGGGTTTATGGGAGATGTGGCGGATGGAAAGCAGGGGCAAGCCTCCTGATAACATGACGGGTCGAACGGCGATGGAACATGCTATTCACAAAATGTTTACCGGAATCATTGACCCCTCTCATGTAGAGGACAAGTTCAAGTTCCTTGACGACGTGCCACCTCCAATCTAAGGAATAGACCAGTGAAAAAAAATGGCTGGTGAGCTAAAAATCAGGTGGGCAAAAATGTGGTTTGGTCTTGCTCGCCGCGCTGCGTTCTACACGGACATGGCTGCCTTCTTGAAGGCCGGCCTCACCCCCCGTGACGCCCTCACGGAAATGCTGGCGGTCTGCCGTAAGCGAAAGCGCTTATCGAACGGCATCATCGTTTTCGGAGATGTTCTTCGTCGCATGGGCGAAGGTGAGTCTCAGCTTGGTCAGTCAATGGCTGAGTGGATTCCGCCAATTGAGGCGGGGATGATCAATTCCGGCCAATCAGCCGGAAAGCTCATCGATGCGTTCAGGGAACTCGGTGAAAACCTTTCGGATCAGGTGCGTATTCGCGGGATTGTTGTGTCAAAAGGCATCCCGATCGCCTTCATCCTCTTGTTTGCCATCGGATTGATGATTTTCGTGCTGAGCACGGTTGTGCCGCAGGCAGCCGGATTGCTACCCGAATCAATAGCCGCGCAAATGATCGTCGCGCCACACTACATCAGCATCGGAGGCTTGATCCTTGACTGGATCGTTCCGGCTGGCATTGTCGGCCTGGGGCTCACGATACTTATATTCATGTCCCTCCCTCGGTGGCGTGGCGCGCAGCGAAACAAAATCTCTCGATTAGTACCGCCTTGGACGCTATACGGGTGGCTTCAAGCGAGCTTTTTCCTCACATCGCTAGCGGCCATGCTCAATTCAGGGACGACGATGAAGGTCGCCCTAAAGGAAATGGCAAGGAATTCGACGCCGTGGCAGAAGTGGCACCTCCGTAAGGTCATTAGGAACCTCGAGGATGGCCAGAAAGAAGTCGTGGCACTGGACACGGGGATGCTGCCAGACGACCTGATTGACCGATTGCAGATCTACGCTCGCTTGCCAAACTTTCAGGAAGTCATGTCTTTTATGGCTAAAGATTCCATCAAAATGTTTGAATTGAAAATTGTTGCAATGGTGGCTACCGCCTCTGTTATGATTCTCTTAGGTGTAGCACTTTTCCTCTTGACCACCTTCGCCTCTCTTGGGGAAATCGCTATCGGGATTGAGGATGCTGCACGCGCCGCGCAACAGGGTAGTGGCATCTGATCTGGCACATTTTAACGTCCTTAACCAACGCAGAGGTATCATCATGAAGTCGTTTTCCGGTTCTCCCATGAAGAGCAAGGGTTTCAGCTTGCTCGAACTCCTGATCGCTGCTGCGCTCATTGCGGTTGGCTTGCTGGGACTGTTCTTTCTCGTCAATCGTTACAACGTGCAGCAGGCCGTGGCCAATGAAGTTCAGGCTTTATCGCAGACGGTTGCTGAAACACGCACCAAGTTTCGGGCTCCGGGCAATTTTGCTGGCATCACCCCTGCGGTGTTGATCGACAACGGCATGATCAATCCGTCGCGCGTTGTTGGTCGTACGATCATGTCTGAGTGGTCAACAGTCGTCGGGGTTGTGCCGGTTAACCTGAACGGTACTGCAAACGATGCCGTGAGCTTCAACTACAACGTTCCCCGCCAGTCCTGCTCCGACTTCGTTACGGGTGTGGCTGGTATGTTTGCTCGCATTACGGTCGGTGGCGTTAACGTCAAAGACATCCCCGGCGGTGCCCCCCTCCTCGACGTCGCCTTGCTAGGCACTCAGTGTGACGCCGGTGCTGGCGGTAACGTAGTAATCAATTTGATTACTGGTCGTTAATTCGGCCATGTTGATTCAGGCCGGGGCGTATCGCGTCCCGGTTTTTTTGCTTTTTTGGGATCCTAGATGAAAAGCAAGGCGCAGTCTGGTTACACCGTGCTTTTAGCGCTGCTCTTTGCGGCAGCAGGAGCGGCTAGTCTTTTTGCTTTGTGGTCGGCCTTCACCCAGCGTCAAGCGCAAGCGGCTGTTGCGGAAATAGAAGGCATGGCTCTTGCTCAGTTTGGCGTTGGACTTCGCGGTATTGTTGCAGCGATCCAAGCAAACCCTGCGCTTCTTCCCGCCGGCCCTCAAATGGGCGTGGCGTGGCTGCGCCCTCCTGATTGCGGTGGTTTTGCGACCAACCCGCCAGAGGGCTTTGTGCCCTGTAGCTTCACTGGCGGCAGCTTTGGCCGTCTTTACGAAACCACGTTTACGCGGAATGCCGCAACTAATTTCATTACCGCTAGAACAGGGTTTGTTGTTCCGATCTTTGCCGGTGATCCATTGACACGGCCTATTCTTGCTGAGCAGCTTTCAGCAGCGGCGCTTCGACAACAGGCTGCACCGCTCAATGGCATGTTCTACCAAGTTTTTGCGAACGTTCCTCTCGCCGCCGTTGATGACGGCAATAAGGCAATAGCCCCTGGCATCAACGCGGGGCGCGTGGTGATGCTGGCGCAGAACGCGCCGAGCAATGACCTATGGCTGCGGACGGACGGAACAAATCGAATGCTGGCCGACTTGAACGTTGGTGGTAATTCGCTTGTTAACGTCAACAACGCCGACCTCGCCGGCGACATAGACATCGATGGACGGGCCCGCGTTCGAGGCGGGCTTCAGGTTACAAGCGGATTGGTACAAGCCGAACAAGGCATTCAGACGACCGACGTGATGTTGACAGGCATCAACCGCACTGCCTCGCAGGCGATTTATGACGCCGACGTACTGGTCGGCTCGGCCTCTTATATTGTTCCTAAGCCGGATTGCACGACTGTCGGTACGCAGCCAGCGATTTATGCCTCGATCCAGTCATCAGGTACGCCCCCCCTCAACCCGTCGTCTCCGGGTGTTCCAAGCGACGCTCTTTACAATACTGAGATACGAGTCACAGATATGGGCGCATCTTGGCTTGTCGAGCCGGTGTCAATTGGTGTATCGCATGGTCTACAATTGTCTGGTTTCGATCTTTCTCTGATCCGCACATACAGTCAAGCGCAATCCCCAACCATGTCGGTTGTGGTCTTGCGCAAATGTCGTTAACCATTTCTCGCTCTCAAGGAGTTCCATAAATGAAAATCCCGCAGAAATGGGGTGCGGCATTGCTGGTCGCACTTATGGCGTCTGGAGGTGTCGCAATGGCGAATCTCCAGCCGCCGCCGACACCGGGTCAGCCAGCCCCGCCCGAGAACGGGCCGCCGAGCGGCGCAACTCGCGTGGGCTCGCCCTTGGCTGATTTGCCCATTCGCACCTGGACGGATGCAACCCGTGATCGCGCACACAGCGTGGGTGCAGACTCTGCATCAGGCACTCGCACGTCACCTCCGGCTAGCGGCCGCAACGGTGCGGCCAACACCCGCGTGACCTTCCCGTCTTGCAATGATCCGAGTGCTGCAAATTTCGGTTCGATGGGTAATTGCATCCACCTTCCTGCGCCTGCACCCGCGCCTGCGCCAGTGCCTGCGCCAGTGCAGCCGCCGCCGGGGTTTTGCGTCGTGCCAGAGCCGGAGTTTCACACAGGCTCCTGCTGGATCCCCGGCCAATCTGGTTACATCATCACAACCCGCAGTGCGACCTGTACACATATGTTTGGAGAAGTTCGCTGGGGTAACTGGACGCTAGTCAGAGACACTTGCGGCACGCCCCCGCCTCCTCCGCCCCCGCCGCCGACCTGCCAAGACCCGTCTGCGATTAACTTCGGCGGGCCGCTGCCCTGCGTTTTACCGCCTCCGCCTCCGCTATGTGATGCGGCACCAGCACCACTCACTCGAATTCTGGCCTGCCCTGCTGGTCAAACGGGTTCCATTTATCAGGCGCAATTCTGGAACTCGGCACCTGCACCGGCGTGCTGGACTGCCGCGGACTGGGTTACGACAAGCAACGGCTGCGTTCTTCCTCCGCCTCCCCCGCCTCCTCCGCCCCCGCCGCCGACCTGCCAAGACCCGTCTGCGATTAACTTCGGCGGGCCGCTGCCCTGCGTTTTACCGCCTCCGCCTCCGCTATGTGATGCGGCACCAGCACCACTCACTCGAATTCTGGCCTGCCCTGCTGGTCAAACGGGTTCCATTTATCAGGCGCAATTCTGGAACTCGGCACCTGCACCGGCGTGCTGGACTGCCGCGGACTGGGTTACGACAAGCAACGGCTGCGTTCTTCCTCCGCCTCCCCCGCCTCCTCCGCCCCCGCCGCCGACCTGCCAAGACCCGTCTGCGATTAACTTCGGCGGGCCGCTGCCCTGCGTTTTGGTTTTGCCGCCACGATCATGCGAAATCAACCCAGGCTCTGCTGATTGCTGTAACGCTGAGCCAGGGCATGCTTCGTGTGAGCGTCACAACTGCGAGATGACAGGTGGGAGGTGGGGCGTTCCTCCGGTTCATAATATGTCCCCTACGCCGGGCCCGAGGTGCCACTATGGCATGTGCGGTATGCCATTTGAATGGAATCCGTGTGGTAGGGGCTCCAGAGTTCGATACACGGGTGGTGGTGTTGTGTGTTCCGGTATGTTTGATGAAATGATAATCCACTGCCCATAACCCATAACCCACCAACGTGTTAAAAGAAGCCCCGCTTAAACGGGGCTTCTTTTCGTCAGCGAGTCCAGTAGTGAAAGCGCAATGCACGAAAATGCACGGTAATTGCACTCGTGCATTTATTTGGCTCGGCGCGTGCCTTTCGCGGCCAAAACCAATTGCCTTAACCCGAAGCCGTGCGCGCGATCTACGGGTGATTTCGCGGAATCACAATCACGTTGTATTGTAGTTTCACTCAACGCAAATCAGGTCTTGGAGGGCCACGACGCATGAGCATGAAGCGTAATCTGTTGAATCTTGCTGTCATCGCTGCTTTGACGGCCCTCACCACCGGCTGCGGTGGTGGTGGCGGCAATACTCGCTCGGAAGCACCAGCACCGATTCCGCCCCCGCCGGCTACTCCACCCGCTCCACCGCCCCCGCCTCGCTATACAGGTTCTGCCGATAACCACATCGTCCCGATCAATGCCGATCACGCCCATGCTGCGGGCATCACAGGTGCGGGTGTCGGTATCGGCATCCTCGACTCGGGCGCGAACCGCTCACTGGCAAGCCTCACTGCCGCTGTCGCGAGCTACACGAACTTTCTGCCGACCGATCCTGCCAATGTGAACTTCGGTAACGCCGCGATTGATGACGTTAACGGTCATGGCAGCGTGGTGGCGCAGATTGCGGCTGGTCGCGCAGCAGAGGGGTTCCGCGGCGGTGTTGCGCCTGCCGCCTCTTTGCATATTGCCCGCATCTGCCGAGACTCGGACGGCCACTGCCTTGGAGGCTCGTTCATCCAAGGCGCAACCCGAGATTTGCTGGCACGCGGCGTGCGCATCTTTAGCCACTCGTTTGGCGGAAGCGTCTACACGCCGGGCCTCAACTATCAAGGCACGTTTGATTCCTTGGTTACGCCCGAAGCTGTCGCTGCAAACGCGCTGTTCATCTGGGCTGCTGGTAACAACTCAGGCGCTCAGCCAACTCTTGAATCCGCGCTTCCGGTTCATTTTTCATCGCTGTCGCGCAACTGGGTCAGCGTTGTCGCTGCGAACGTCGATGAGCAGGGCAACACGACGCGCCTCGATAGTTACTCAAGCCAGTGCGGCGTTACTGCGCAATGGTGCGTTGCGGCTCCCGGTGCTGTTCGCTTCCTGCCGACAGGTGGCGTGATCGGTGCGAGGGGTGGCGGTGCCGGCACGTCTTTCGCCACGGCTAGCGTTACTGGTGTTGCTGCACTCGTTTCGCAGGCTTTTCCGTGGATGGGCGGCAACCTTTTGCAGTTGTCGATTCTCACCACAGCCCGCGATCTTGGTGCGCCTGGCGTTGATGATGTTTTTGGTTGGGGCATGCTCGACGCCCAGCGTGCTATTCGCGGTCCGGGTCAGTTTGCGTTTGGTGACGTGACGGCCAATGTGGATCGGGCCGGATCGTGGACTTGGGCTAATGACATCGGTGGTGCTGGCGGGTTGGTTAAGGACGGCATCGGCACGCTCGTGTTGACCGGCCAGAACACCTACACGGGTGCCACTCGCGTCAACGCCGGCACGCTGGCGCTCAACGGTGGCCGTTTGAACTCTAACGTGACCATCAACAGCGGCAGCAGCTTCGCGGTTCGCGGCGGCACGATTCAGGGCAGCTATACGGCCAATGTGGGTAGCACCACGGGACTTCAGATCGGCGGGCCGCTGATCGTGACCGGAGACGCGAACTTGGCCGGTACGGCGAACCTCCTTGCGGCGCGTGGTGGACACACCATCGGCGGCAATGAAACGCTGATGACGGCGGCGCGTATCAATGGCACATTCTCGACGGTAACGATGGATCCGAGCTTGTTCTTCAACAGCACGCTGGTCTACACACCGACGCGCCTGTCAGCGGACTTGGTTCGCAAGTCGGCCGCCGCGGTCGCCCAGAGTTTGGGTGGCGGTACTGCTTCGATCGAAGGCGCTTCGCACTTTGACCAAGCGCTCGCTCTGGCGGATAAAGGGCAGGGCAGTGATGCGTTCTTCCGCGCCGCCTCCAGCGTGCTGTTTCAGCATTCCTCTGAAATTGCCTTGCTCTCGTTGCAGTCAATGGCTGGCGAGATACACGGCACGGCTCGCAACGCCCTCCTGGCGACCAGCGATCAGGTTGGTCGTTCGCTTGGTGATCGCGTAGCGGGCCTTGAGGGTGAAGATGCGGGCGGATGGGCGTCGGTCAATGTGACCAGCGGCGATCTCAATGAGCGTGGCTTTGCCGATGCGGATACCAGCGCCACGACGGTTCTGGCTGGCGCGGATGTGGAATTTGGCGAAGCCTTGCTTGGCGCAGTGGTTGGCGTTGGCGATTCGACGGTCGAGTTGGATGGTTTGGGTGGTCGCTTTGAAGCCGACCGAGCCTTGCTTGGCGTGTACGGACATCAGACGCTCGGAGCGGGCTATCTCTTGGGTAGCGTGACTCACGAGTGGCTGGACGTTTCGACGCGCCGTGTGGCGGGTCTTGAGGCTGCTACAGCGAATCGCGATGACCGCGTGTTCCAAGTTCGCGTCGAGGCCGGATTGAATGGTGATTTTGCTCCCTACGCCGCCCTGCGTCATGTTCGTTACACGCAAGGCGCGTTCCGCGAGTCGGGTAGCGCGCTGGGCTTCGACGCCAACTCGGATACGCTCGGTGCGACGTTCGCTGAATTGGGCTTGCGCTTTACCAGCCACTTCACGGTAGCGGGCGGTGATGCCACGCTTACCGGCAATGCTCGTTATCAGCGCTTGCTTTCGGATGAAGCAATGGGCTTTTTGGCCAGCTTCACCGGCATCAATGCGCCGTTTACCGCAAGCGGTCAGGATTTGCGCGATGACATGGGGCTGCTGGGCGCGACCTTCACCCACAGTTTTGCAAGCGGTTGGACGTGGTTTGCCGACGCAGAAGCGGAGTTCTCGGGTGGCGTAATGGGCCAGCGTTTCGGTTTGGGCTTGCGCGGCGAGTTCTAAGGGCGGCGCTGGCCGCTCGTCCATCGCGGTGTTGCATAAGGGGCCGGCAAACCGGCCCCTTTTTCTTTTCTCTTCTGTATTCGATTTCGGATGGCAGGGCTGTCCGCTTTTACCTGCCGAATGGCATCAAGGAGTTCTTGACCTAGGTTTCGCAGCGCATCGCGCCGGAAAAGCTCGTCCTCGCTCAGTGGCATGTTCGTACTCCTTAAAAAAACGTGCAACACATTGCGCAATCATTTGCGGCATTCATAGGCGTCACACTCGGACGCAAGACGCAAGAGGACAATTAGGTATGATCAAAATCAGTTCCAAAATCAGGGGCTTCTCGGTTGCTTCGGCTGTCGATTCAACCATCCGAGCCAAGTCTGCGCCGGCGATGGATAGTACCGTAGCTGATCGCCGCATTCGCTTTGATCTCGTGCCGAAGCCGGTGGAGGACAGTCTAAAGTTCATCCATCGCCCATCTAGCCACAACGGCCACGACGCCCGCGTGTACTTGGTGAAGTCGCCGGAAGGACTCTTTAACGTCACCGTTGTTCACATGCCGAACGGTAGCCCGAACTCGGGCTACCCTTTTGAAACCTGGGTGCAGGGCGACTCGATGCCACGAGGCCTTGAGGCGATTGCAATGAATCTGTCCATCGACATGCGCTCCATTGATAGAGCATATCTCATGCGCAAGCTCGAGGCTTTGAAAAAGGTGGATGGTGAGTCCTTCGCAATGATCTGCCCAGACGGGATAGAGCGACGCATGAAGGGGGCCATCGAAGCGTTTGCGACCATTGTTGAGCACCGATTTCGAGAGCTAGGATGCTTTACCGAGGAAGTTTTAGCCGTAACGCCGATGGTCAGTGCGATGATCGTGCGTCGTGAGCCGAAGGCATCGGACGAGGGCGCTGTATGCTGGAATGCGCCTGTTCACAATCCAACCACTGGCGACAAGTTTGAGGTTTTCCTCAAAGAGGTTGAGAGCCCTGACGGGCAGCGGATCCCCGTGTCGATCTGGTTCTCCGGCAACGTGCCGCGGAGCTTCGCCGGCATCGAGAAGCTCCTCAGTCTCGACATGCGTATTGTCGATCCGTACTGGATTGGCAAAAAGCTCCGCCAAATTGTAGATCTGCACGAGAAAAACGGCGATTTCTGGTGTGCTATTCCGGGCGGAAACGGGAAGGGCAGATGCTATCCGAGCACGCTGTCTTATGTAGCCGACTTGGTGATTAACCGCTTCGCACGCTTAGGTTTACTCGCCCGTGATGGCCGCCCGTTAAGCCGGGGCGGCGTGGTGCAGATGGCACTGTTCAAGCAGCGATCAGAGGCCATTGAAGCCATTGCACCGGGGATCAAGGGCGGCTCGGATTGTGACATCTGCGGCGCTGTTGGTTCTGTTGTCCTTCTGGACGGATGCCCAACCTGTGTGGGTGGATGCGGCGCAAGCAAATGTTCATAGTTGATGCTAGCCCTCAGTCCGCAAAGCGGACTGAGGGCTTTCTTGTGTGGGGTTTCTCCATTAGTGATCCCAGTTATTGCGGCAGTGCTCGCAACAGCCGATTCGTTCTGCTGGAGCAATGAGCACTGCCGCAATGTCGCGGTATTGCAATTTTGATTAACCACCGCCTCGGATAAACGAAATGAATGATCAAGCAGTGCTGAAACCCATTAATCTCCACAGCCGTCTTATGGCCGAGGCTGAGAGGATTGATCTTCAACGCATCGCCGCTAACGAAACGCTCAAGAACCTTGCGACGTCCGCTGCGGACAATCCGATCCTCAAGAACGCCATCGATGGAGAGAGGTACTTTTCACCCGACACGACCGGCTCAGCCATCAAGCGTATCCTGAGCATGATCAGCCATCTCTCTGGTTCAAAAACGGCTCCGTTGGAACTGGACCGTGAGTTCACTCAGGGCTTCTTCGAAGCTCATCGGTCGCAGGCTGACAACCCGCACCTGATCCGCGACACCCTCGCCAGGGCTCTCGAGCGCGTCCCGGCAGAACAGCTCAAGGGCAGCTCACAGCACCAGCTTCGTCTGCTGGTCTGGCGCGCTTTATGGCTTCGGCCTGGCACGGCCTGCGCGCCGCGTCAGGAGCGCGGCGGATGGGTGATCCGAATGCCCGGCGCTACGTCCCTCCATGACAGCCTCCATACCACCATTCCCCGGCTGATCGAACTGCTGATCGACGATCCTGCCGAGCTAGACGCGGAACTTGATGACTATCGGGCTGTACTCAAAGCATGGAATGAGGCCGGATCACCAGTGTCGCGGAAGATCCTCGAGGACTACCGAAGGATCGGCTTCCGCATATTCACGCAGAAGGCAGAGGTCATCTTGTCCTTGACTGACGCCGAGAAGTTGCAAATTGAGATGGCCGATATTGCCGGAGATAAAAAATGAATAGTGAAGAAACCACCAGCGGCTTGAACTTTGACCTTTATAATCTGCGATACAGGAGCAAAGTTCCACTTTATAAAAAAGATGCCCATGAGTTTGAACTTAGGCCGGCTTTTGTTTTCCTAACAAAAGACGGAAACGTGACAGCCGATTATTTTGACGAAGGTGATTTACTGGACACGCTTAGATTCAGTGTGCCAGAGGATGTTTGCGGCAACTCTCTAGCCGACTTCCTCGAATCACCCGAGGGCCGCGGGCTATTAGAGCGAATTAAGGCTGGGTGTCAAATTGAGTGGGACGGTAATAACCATGTTCAAATTTTAACCGCAGACGCAAAAATTGCCAAGGAAAAACTATGCAATTTTTTCATGAAACTGCACAGGTTGCAGATTTGGGGTGCAAAAGAATACTTCTTCGACTACAGCGAAATAAGCAACTTGTGGTATGAGGGCGAAACTCTAGCTCAGGCCTCTGCGCGCAATTTCGCCGATGTTGAAAACTACATTAATTACATCAATGGCGGTGAGGATGCGGCTTACAAGGCTTTTCTCGAAGAAGCTGTGCGCTGCATTGAACATCCAAACTACACGAAACAAATCACTCCTGCCCAGGCGGCGCATCTGTACGAGATTGGGGCAGTTGATCTTGACAGCTACAACGAGTGGCGCGAAGTGAATGACGGCATCGAAACGAAAAAAAACCAGTAGAGGAATGAGTCAAATGCACGCCATGAAAAGTTTTCGTCTTTTCGTAAAATTGGCCACCGAAGAAAAGGAGATGATCCGTTTCGATGCGGAGGCGGACAACATAAATCATGCCATCGAGCAGGCCGAGAGCGCTTATCCGTATTGCGAGGTAGTCTCGGTCAACAACACACAGGATGATCCGGGCATTGCTAAGGGTATCATCAGGACTTCGTGTAACGATTACGATGTTCACGAGAAGTCCAAGTCCGGCACGTTCTGGATCTCTGTCGCCAATGCGTCAGTGTGGATTCTGCTGGATGAGTCCCGCCTCCGCATCAAGGTTTTCGGTCGAGGGATTGAGGATTTAGACTGCGTTACTGAGCTTGGTGTCGATTACGCAGACCTCCGACCGACCGATGATGTATTTTCCATGCTTAATGAGGAACAGCAAGCCGCTCATATGATATACTCTCAAGCGGTAGGGTAGAGGTATCTTCCTGAAACTAATAAAGCCCACTACTGTAAAGTAGTGGGCTTTATTTTTGCTACGCTTTCAAAATCCCTTTTTAACAAGGGCAGCGGCTTCGTCTTCGAGTCCATAGTGTTTTGATGTGCAGATAAAATCATCTGCCCCGGCGCTATCGGTTCTGAATGTTATGAACATTCGTCCATCATCACCAAGTCTCTCGATACTAAAAGCCAAGATTTCCTCATCTGTTAATTGTCTAGCAGCGACGATGTTTCCATCGTCGTTTTCGATGAAGTCAACTCCTGCCATGCTTTCTAGCGAATCATTACTCCTAGAGAGTTCATCCTCTGCCCATTGTATGATCCAATGTTCATACGCTTGCATAACCCTAGGTCTTTCATCGCGCTTTCCGCGATAAATAACGTACACATTCTTCTTGTCCGTCCCGTGCTCCATCAGGACACCTTCCCGCCGATCAATCTTACATAGGCTTTGAACCCCTCAATTTCTTCGTTGGGGATAGTCGCAACCATTGCAGTGAGGGCCCTGGCCTTGCGCCATCGCTTGAACTCGCTCTCCATGTTGATCTCTCGCTTCTCTTGCGAACCCTTCGTTTTCGGACGGTAGATCACACCGCCGCTGATGGTCATCGGCGAGCTAGGGTCAAGATCTTCAGGGATGTTGGTCCAAACGATGTCGTCGTCGACTTCGTGCCCGTTGATGGTGACTCCGAGGTCCTCGTACCAGGCTTCGTTTGCCCATACGGTTTCGTCGTTGTAGAAGTCCCGGAACTCGGCGACTGTGGTCTTGGTGGTCAT
>QLUN01000119.1 GCA_018725455.1 Chloroflexota bacterium | reverse complement strand
GCGATACTGTGCCGGCGTTATCACCGGGGTTAAGATCGGCTCATCCCCACAGTGGATGCAGGAGCGTCTCCTGGCCGCCGGCATGCGGCCTATCAACAATATCGTCGATATCACTAACTTTGTGATGCTGGAATACGGGCAGCCCCTGCACGCCTTTGATTACGAAGGAATTGCCGGGAAGAGAATCATCGTGCGCCGTGCCTGGGATGGAGAGAGCCTGGTCACCATTGACGGAGAAGATCGAGAGCTGTCCGGCGATACCCTGGTGATCGCCGATGAGAAATATCCGGTGGCTATAGCGGGGGTTATGGGTGGGTCAGAAAGCGAGGTCACGGAGAGGACC
Organism: Chloroflexota bacterium; assembly: GCA_018725455.1. Lineage (GTDB taxonomy): Bacteria > Chloroflexota > Dehalococcoidia > SZUA-161 > SpSt-899 > BS503. Next base: position 3,288 of record QLUN01000119.1, on the reverse strand, counting down.
ACCACCATCTTGCTCGAGTCGGCCAATTTCAACAACACCGGCATTCGTCGGACTTCCCGCAGGCTGGGGCTGGTAAGCGAGGCCTCCTCCCGTTTTGACAAGTGTCTTAGTCCGGACCTCCCGATGCCGGCGATTCGACGCGCTATTGGTCTGATCGTTGAGCTAACGGGGGGCAAAGCCACCCGGGGGATCGTTGATGTTTACCCCGGTGTCGGTCAAAGAGAGCCGATCCTGCTTACGCAGCGGCGGGCAAGTCAGGTGCTCGGGGTGGATTTTGGAATTGCCCGAATCAAGCAAACACTTGAATCTCTGGGTTTTGGATGCCAGCAGAGGGGTGCCGAGCTAGCAGTAAGCGTTCCCTACTGGCGCACCGATGTGAGAATCGCCGATGACCTGGTCGAAGAAGTGGCACGCCTCATCGGCTACGACGAAATCCCCACGGCTATGCTGAGCGGGGAACTCCCCCCGCACGAACCCACCCCGCTTGCCCTGCTGCGGGAACAGATCGGCGACATTCTGGTGGGTTGCGGGATGCAGGAGATCATCAGCTATTCCCTGACCAGTCAGGATATGCTGGACAAGATAGGGTACAATGAGCAATTCAGAACCCCGATCCGAATCGCCAATCCCCTGAGTCGGGAGCAGGAGTTCCTGCGGCTTAACTTGAGGGGAGGGCTGCTGACCGCCCTTGCTGCCAACGAGAGACATCAAGCAAAGGGGATAATGCTGTTTGAGATCGGGAAGGTCTATCTGCATCGAGAAGGCGATCTGCCGGAGGAGAGGGAGATGCTTGCCGGGATAATGGGTGGTCCGCGATATGGGAGATCCTGGCTGGCCGATGAAGGCTCTCTCGACTTCTACTATGCCAAGGGCATCCTGGAGACGATGTTCCATCACCTGGGGATCGAAGCCGCCTTCGAGGCGGCAGATGACACGCTGCTATTTCCGGGTAGGACAGCAAACATACTGGTTGGAGGGAATGCCATTGGGATAATTGGTGAGCTTCACCCCGATGTTGCCGCTGACTTCGACATTTCTCTTAGCCCTCTCTGTCTCTTTGAGATCGAGGTAGAGAAACTGCTGCCATTTGTGGAACGGGTCCCGACCTTCAGACCTATCCCCAGATTCCCCAGCATCGATCGAGATATCGCCTTGCTGGCGGATGCTAACTTGCCGGCAAAGAGGATAGAGGACATAATCCGCGGCTTTCCTCAAGTAAGCCAGGTCAGCGTCTTTGACGTTTACCAGGGCGAGCAGGTCCCGGACGGCAATAAATCACTGGCCTTTTCCCTTCGCTTTCAGTCACTGGAGCGAACACTGACCGACGAAGAAGTTGATGAGATACAGCATAATATTTTGATGAGGCTCCAGAAGGAACTCGCGGTGGTTCTGCGCTGCTAATGATAGCACCAATGTAACAGTTCACGGATATCAGTATGTATTCAACTTTCAGCGATCAGCATTCAGCAATTGCAGGTAGGGACTTTAAGCACAACAGAACACTACTCCTGGTGGCTGACAGTGACCGCTGAAGGCTATTTATCGTTTGACCTTTCACCTTAAAAAGGTGTATAATAAGATTGAATACGGAACCTGGGAGGGAAAGATGTCCAGTAGATTTGACAAATTCACCGAGAGGGCGCGGAAAGTCCTGGCGCTAGCCCAGGAGGAAGCCCAACGCTTTAACCATAATTATATCAGCACCGAGCACATTCTGCTGGGGATAATCAGTGAGGGGACCGGGGTGGCGACGAGAGTCCTGGCAAATCTCCGTGTTGAGCCATCGAAAGTCAGGACATCGGTGGAGTTTATTATCGGCCGAGGGGAAGTCAAGAGCCGCGGCGAAGTAGGTCTCACCCCGAGGGCGAAGAAGGTAATCGAGCTTGCCGTCGATGAGGCAAGACAGTTGAATCATAACTATATCGGCACCGAACACCTGCTCTTAGGGCTGTTACGTGAAGGCGAGGGGGTGGCTGCCGGTGTCCTGGGGAGCCTCGGAATCACGCTGGAGAAGGCACGTGCCGAGATTACACGTTTCCTCAATCAGAGCCTACCTCAACAGCGTGCCGGAACTGGAGCCCGCACCACTGCCCGGACCGCCACCCTGGATCAGTTGGGTATAGACCTGACTGCCGCCGCTGCAGCGGGGAAGCTTGACCCCGTTATCGGACGGGAGAAAGAGCAGCAACGGGTAATTCAGACTCTCAGCCGGCGGCGCAAGAATAACCCCGTCCTCATCGGTGAAGCCGGTGTCGGCAAGACCGCCATTGCCGAGGCTATCGCCCACCGTATTGCTTCGGGCAATGTCCCCGAGACCCTGCGCGGGAAGAGGCTCTTGACACTCGATATCGGGGCACTGGTCGCCGGCACCAAGTACCGCGGGGAATTCGAAGAACGACTGAAGAAGGTTATCCAGGAGATAAAAGCATCCGGAAACTGTATGCTCTTCATTGATGAGATACATACGCTGGTTGGGGCCGGTGCCGCTGAAGGTGCCGTCGATGCTTCCAGCATTCTAAAGCCCGCGCTGGCGCGGGGGGAGATTCAATGCATCGGAGCAACCACCGCAGATTATTACCGCAAATATGTGGAAAGGGACGCCGCTCTGGAACGCCGCTTTCAGCCGATCCTGGTGGAGGAGCCCTCCTTGGAGGATACCGTAGAGATACTGCGGGGAATAAAGGGGCGATATGAAGAGCACCATGGCCTCCTTATATCCGATGAGGCATTAAAGGCGGCGGCTTCGCTGGCCTCCCGTTACATATCGGATCGATTCCTTCCCGACAAGGCGATTGACCTCATCGATGAAGCGGGGTCACGAGTCCGAATCGCAAGTCTGACGGCTCCGCTCCCGGTGACAGAACTAAGCAAAGCCCTCGAGACGGTGCGCAAAGATAAGGACAAGGCAATTGCAAATCAGCAATACGAATATGCCGCCGAGCTTCGTGATCAAGAGTTGAAGCTGGAAGAGAGGGTAAGCAAATCGCTCCTGGATTGGAAAGAGGAGGAGGCTGCCGAGCAAGTGGAGGTTACCGAGGAGGACATCGCCGAAGTGGTCAATATGTGGACCGGCGTTCCGGTAACCAGGCTTGCCGGCGATGAGACCAGTCGCTTGCTCCAGATGGAAGAGGCACTGCACAAGCGCATCATAGCTCAGGACGAGGCCATCCAACTGATTTCCAGGGCGGTGAGACGGGCGCGAGCCGGGCTCAAAGATCCCCGGAAACCGATTGGCGTCTTCATCTTCCTGGGGCCTACCGGCGTGGGTAAGACCGAGCTCGTCCGAGC
>QLUN01000118.1 GCA_018725455.1 Chloroflexota bacterium | reverse complement strand
ATGAACTTCCGCCCCTACGCGATGGGGCTCGGAGATGCCGATGCTGATGTCGCCGTCGATAATGACGGTCTCGCCGGGGGCCGCAAGTTCCCCACGACCATCACAAAAAAGGTTGTCTGGCATGCCGGCAGCTAACGCTTCTATCCTAGCTTTGCCTTCAGCAAGCATAGCTGGAGACAGTTCAGACGGCATAACCGGTTGAGGCATGTCAGCCGCGATGCTCATCATGACCTGCCAATCATAAGCGCTAAAATGCTCACATAAAAGGTTGTCTGGCATGCCAGCAGCTAACCTAGCTTTGCCTTCAGCAAGCATAGCTGGAGACAGTTCAGACGGCATAACCGGTTGAGGCATGTCAGCCGCGATGCTCATCATGACCTGCCAATCATAAGCGCTAAAATGCTCATCATCGGCAGTGTCCGAATCGTTACCTGGGATGTCAGCTAACACAGCCCCCACCGGTATGGCAAGTAAGAGCACCGCCAGCAGGATCATCCCGATGGTCTTTGCTTTAGTACCTGGATTCATTTTTTCCTCCTTTTTTCTCTTATGGTCTTTCCCACCGTCTCCTGTCTTTCCAGGTTGCCAGCAGGTCTTTCCCTGCCGTCACTTTGGCATCGGCATCACCTCCCTTTTTGATCGGATTTGTCTGCCGCTTGTGCAGCTAACCTCATCATACTACATTGCGTGTTAAATCTCTGTTAAGTTTTGGATGCTATCCCGTAACTACTCAGGTTGGCAGGTTCAAAGTTCCAGTTTGTTTGCCTTGGGCTCTTCATACTTCAATCTTAAGCGTTCATCGCAGAGTGTCAATCACCACGAATATTGACCCACTAAAAGGGGTTTTTACCACCAACATTGACCCACCTCACCAGGATCTTTGACCCACCCGGGAAACAAATGGGTTACCATTGTCGCGGAATGATTAGAAAGGAGCGGCAATGGCAAACAAGGAGGTTTTCCGAGTGGAGATTACAGAAGTAATCAGACAATGGCAGGCTAGCCGTGGTATCAGGGGGATAGCACGGTCGACCGGTGTGGCCAGAAACACTATTCGAAAGTACCTTCTGACAGCACAGAGCTGTGGTCTGGTGCGTGACGGGCCACCCCCGCCTGAGGCACAACTGATTTCGCTGATCCAGTTGAACAAAGCCGGACCGCGCCAGGTAATAGCACCCACCAACGAGTTACTTGAGCCCTGGGCCGGCCAGATTGAGCAGTGGCTCAAGCAGGATAAGCTGAAGCTCACCCGGATTCAGGAGCTTCTGGCTGGCCGGCAGTGCCTGGTACCTTACATATCCCTGCGCCGTTTTGTCCTCCGGAAAGGCTGGGGGAAATGCTCACAGACCTCCGTGCGCATGGCGGATACCGAGCCCGGGGAAATGGCCGAGGCGGATTTCGGGCGCCTGGGGCTGATGTGGGACCCTCAAAGTGGTCAGAGATAATAAAGGCATCTTAGTGAAAGGGGTGCCTGTAAGTGAAAAGAGGACGTTTGGAGATGAGTGAGGAGGAAAGGAAGCGATTGGCCATAATGGCGAGGGTAAAGGAAGGGGAGATGACAATTCAGGAAGGGTCGGAGGTATTGAGGATAAGCTATCGGCAAGCTCGTCACATACCACCCCCCAAGTTCCCATGCCCCACCCTGAGAAGGCATATGTCCCTTCTCATGTTCACCCTTGGCGAAGATTCAATCCCATGTACCTCGGGAGAAAAAAGGCGGTCTTAGTCTGATGCTAACAGAGGACATTTCTGATGGGTTAAAACAGTGGACATTCCTGATGGGGCTTGACAACAGAAGGGAGGTGTTGACTACCATGAATGCATAGTGATAGAATTCTTTCAACCGGGTGGGTCAATATCTGTGGTGAGAGGTGGATCAAATATGGTGGTAATTGACATTTTTTTTGGTTCCGGCTTGTCTGGGTTAGGGTATCCGGAATTCGCCGGTCAAAGCATTGCGTTGTCAGAGCACTCAACTCGATTTCGGCGATATTCAACCAGCTCCCATGCTTTGGTGTATAGTGAATCTCAAGACGCGTGGCAAGTTGTCGGGCCTCATCGGGAGGAAATGCTTCGTAGAGAGCGCCAATCTTATGCGTGTAGGACTTACGCAGTTGAGAAGCCAATGCATAGTTATCCACTAATTGGCTGAAGCTAGTGGCGTGGCCAACTGTGTAACTCCTAGGATTTTTGCACACCACCCTCAGAGTCAAAAATGTGAATTTACGGGGCTTCTGAAAAGCCGAAGGCTTTTGGGGGAAAAGTATAGCTAATCTCTACTTTTGGTATTTCTCCTGGCAACCCTCATCCCACCGCTGCAATCCGCAGCCGGCGCACGATTCCGAACAACAACTAAGGGTTTCCTCTCCAGCCAGGGCACGCTGGTACTCGCATTTGAGGAAGTCGATACTGACGCCGGTATCGATGTGAGACCAGGGGAGAATCTCATCCAGTGAACGCTCCCGGACGTATGCCTTCGGGTCGATGCCGCATTCATCGAAGGCCTGCAGCCATTTTTCATAGTCGAAGATGTCACTCCAGGCATCAAAGAGGCAGCCCAACTGCCAGGCGCGGAGAATCACCTGCCCCAGGCGACGGTCTCCCCGGGACATCACCCCTTCAAGCAGGCTCACCCTGGGATCGTGCCAGGATGGGCTGGCACCGGCTTTCTGAAGCCCACGACGCAGAATCTGATGCTTCGAGACTAGTTCCTCCTCCGGGCTCTGCGCCACCCATTGAAATGGCGTGTGGGGCTTGGGAATGAAGGTAGCAACGCTCACGCGGATGTTTGGGCTATTGCCCGCTGGTCCCTTGATTTGCCTCACCCGGCGAACGAGATCAACGATGCCAAGGACATCGTCCGCCGTCTCGGTGGGCAGGCCGATCATGAAATACAGCTTGAAGCTGCGCCAACCCCGGTTCAGTGCCAGCTCGATGCTCTGCACCAGATCGCCTCCGGATTTATTGATCGCCCGGCGAAGGCGGTTGGTTGCCACCTCCGGGGCAAAGGTGAGGCTCGCCTTGCGCTGACCCCGAATGGCGTCGGCCAACTCTACGGAGAAAGAATCCGGCCGCAGGCTGGGAAGCGAGAGATTGAGATGCCTCCCCCGGTAGCGGGTCGAAAGAGACCCAACCAGTTCACCGATGCCCGAATAGTCGCTGGTGCTGAGGGAAAGCAGCGAGATTTCGTCATAGCCGCAGTTAGCCACCAGTTCGTCCACCGCCCGGATTACCTCCGTCACCGGTCGTTCTCGCACCGGCCGATAGATGATGCCTGCCTGGCAGAAGCGGCATCCCTGCGGGCAGCCGCGCTGAATCTCTACTGCTCCCCGGTCGTGGATTATCTCAACGAAGGGAACAACGGGGCGGGTCAGCGGGGGCGGGAGCTTACTAATGCGCCGCTCTATCGTGGCCTTTGCCTGCGGCACCTGGGGGATAATCGATGCAAAGCTGCCATCGGCGAGGTATTGAGTTCGATACAAACCGGGGACGTAGATACCGCGGATTTTGGAGAGCTCACAAAGCAATTCCCTCTTCCCAAGTCGATGGTCGATAGTCGCTGGTCGATAGTCCCCCGCCCAACCCCCCTTGACTGCTGACTGCTGACTGCTATTCCAGCAACGAAAAGCCTGCACCAATTCCAGGATCACCTCCTCTCCCTCGCCAACGACGAAGAGGTCAATGAAATCGGACATCGGTT
>QLUN01000117.1 GCA_018725455.1 Chloroflexota bacterium | reverse complement strand
AGCCTCAACAACCTGGCGGGGCTTTACTCCAAGCAGGGCAAGTATGACGAGGCGCTGCCTCTCTATCAGCGGGCACTGGCAATCTATGAAAGCGCCTTGGGCCCCGACGACCTCTACTCCGAGTTGTGCAAGATAGCCATAAAAGCTTGTCAGGAAGCTATGCAGTGAGAAGCGGGCCGCAAGAAGCGGACTAAAGCAGACGTTATAAGATGTATGATATGAAGGTGTAGAGAAGAACCTTTATTGTGAATTGTTCTGGTTTAGAAGATAGTGCTAAGTGTGAAAATAAGAAGGAGCGGGTAAATGAATGAGGCAAAAAGTAGAAGTATAGTTGTAGTGACCGGGGATGTAACCATGGATTGGAATATCGCCCGAGTGCCCCGGGCAGGCAGTATCAGCCACGTGTGGACTACGGATGAGTTTACGCGGGCCTTCTGCCAGCGAGGGGGTGCCGCCATGCTGGCTGACCTCATCGAAGCCATGGCTGACAACTTGAGGCAGTCAAAGCAAGCCGACTTTGAAGTCCGACAGACTGACGCCCCTCGATGTCCCGTAACTCCTGATGATGACCGGTTCCACCAGTCCTATGCCATATGGGCACCGTTTACATTAGACGAGCGCCAATCGAATCAGAAAGAAGAGGTCTGGCGTGTGCAACAGTTTCTGGGGCTGTATCGAGCACATAGCGATTCATTAGACGATTGGAAAAAGGTTGTTGATGACCCCGTAGACCCGGAACTCGTCATCCTGGATGATGCTGGCCTGGAGTTTCGCGACCATCCAGCGTATTGGCCTACAGCACTCTCAACCAACACCCCCAAGCCGTGGATTCTCCTCAAGATGGCTGCACCTGTTGCAGAGGGTAAACTGTGGAACCACTTGCGAAAAAACCATGCCGATAAGCTGGTGGTGATGATGACAGTCAACGATTTACGTCGTAGCCAAGTGCAGATTAGCCGCCAGGTTTCATGGGAGCGGACTGCCCAGGATTTAGCCTGGGAGCTTCTATATAACCCCAATGTGAATGGGCTAACACAATGTGCGCATGTTATCGTCTCTTTTGATACAGTTGGCGCCATTCTCCTCTCGCGACAATCGGAAGCCACGCTAAACGCTTTCCTGCTCTTTGACCCGAATGTGATGGAAGGGGAATGGGGGCGTCACCATAAAGGGTATATGATTGGGTACACCTCTTGCTTAATGGCAGGCATCGCCCGAGAGCTGATAGTTAATGCCACAAATCCAGCTATATCTCGCGGCATTCAGACCGGTATCGCTGCCATGAGATTTCTTTATATGGGAGGATATGGCCGTGTTGGTAAAGACCCGAAGCAAATCTGCCTGGCTTTTCCGGCATCAAACATAGCTGTGAAACTGGCAGAAGATAGAGATTGTCTTGCAGTTACTCCAATTAGGAATCCGGCAGAGCCGCTGTCTGCAGAAGCAGCCGCGGGCGTTCCAGAGCAGGCTCCCCAGTTTTGGACGATCATTGAGGACCAAAAGTCAGATTCACTTGAGAACATTGCCCAGCAAATTGTGCGTAAAGGGCTGGAGCATGCACTATTCGGAGTCCCCATTGGCCGGTTTGGGAAACTAGCAACGGTAGACCGCCGCGAGATCGAAGCTTTGCGTAGCATAAGCAGCCTGATTCGTGAATATTGCGAGGGCTACCAGAAAAATCCGCTTTCCATCGCCATCTTTGGCCCGCCGGGGGCGGGCAAGTCTTTTGTAGCAAAGCAGGTTGCCGATTCGGCATGCCCAGGGGAAATCCAGGTATTAGTCTTTAATCTGTCACAATTCGGTGGACCTGAGGACTTGGTTGACGCCTTTCACCAGGTACGTGATAGGGCATTATCCGGCAAGATGCCACTTGTTTTTTGGGATGAATTCGATGTCGCTCTAGAACATCAACCGTTAGGCTGGTTGCGCTATTTCCTGTCCCCGATGGAGGATGGTGAATTTCAAGAAGGGCAGCTAACCCACCCGATAGGTCGAAGCATCTTTGTCTTTGCCGGTGGCACAAGCCGCAGCATGGAACACTTTGGGGCAGATCTTGGCGAAGACAAACATAGGGCCATGAAACTGCCTGATTTTGTCAGCCGGCTGAAAGGATTTATCAATGTTGTGGGACCAAACCGGCAAGAAAGCGAAAATGTGCCCGGTCGAACCGAGGACCCCTACTATGTCATCCGGCGTGCAATTCTGCTGCGATCAATTTTTACACGCTACACACCTCAGCTTCTGCGAAATGACGCAGGAATAAACCAGGCAAGCATTGATCAAGGAGTGCTCCGTGCCTTTCTGTTGACCAGGGAATACAAACACGGGGCGCGCTCTATGGAGTCAATCGTAGCCATGAGCCAGTTGGCCGATAAAACGAGCTTTGAGCGTTCAAGCCTACCTTCTGAAGCGCAACTGAATCTGCACGTCGACGGCCGAGACTTCTCTGCCTTGGTGCACCGTATAGAGCTTGACAAGGATCTTGTTGAAAAGCTGGCTGAAGCCGCACATAAAGTGTTTTGCGCCCATTTGAGGGCAGAAGGGTATAGATATGGACCCGTTACAGACGAAGACAAAAAGGAACATAGCTCACTCAAAGACTATGCGGAATTACCCGAGGACGAAAAAGAACAGAATCGCAACAATGTGCGAGATATTGCCAACAAACTGTCCAGCGTTGGATACGCCATGGTCCCTCTTCGCAGCAACGAGACTCCAGGCGAGTTTTCAAGTAGTGAGGTTGAGAAACTAGCCGAAATGGAACATGAACGGTGGATGCGGCAAAAGCTTGATGCTGGCTGGAAATATGGGGAAGAGACTGATAAGCCGAGGAGGCTGCACCAGTGTCTCGTACCGTGGAACCAGCTTCCCCCAAAGGATGTGGCAAAGGACCGAGCTCTCGTGACAGCTATCCCCAAAATTCTGGCAAGGGCTGGGTACACCGTGGTCAAACTAGACCAGAAGAAACGTTAGACTCAATATACTCAATATAATTAACCCACATGTAGGAAGTATTGCCATGACGAACTAGGCCAAACCTGTCAAACGGGAAAGGTCTACATCTTTATCAGTAGCATGTTTAACGACATGCATGCTGAGCGGGATTATCTGGTTAAACAGGTGTTTCCGAGATTAAGCGGATGGTGTGACAGGAAAAACCCCCACATAGCCGATATTGAGCTAAGGTGGGGGGGGTGATGGAGGCTGATGCCACCCAGAACAAGAACGTCGTCATCGTATGTCTAAACAGAATCGATGCCTGCCTGCCGTTTTTTGTCTGCTTGCTTGGGCAGAGGTACGGCTGGATACCACAGCGCAAAGATACATCTCAAGAAACGATGCTAAGCTATCCTGGGCTTGAACGGATGTTCCAGTCTGGCTCCCGATCCCTACCCATGGTTTACCACTACCGACCCTGATTTGCGTTCGAGACAGGCATTCCGAATGACTTTATGGGGACTACTTTTCAAGCTTTAGCCCAAGTTTACCGCCACCTACCCGAAATCGAAGCTGAAAACCCTGATTTGAGGGATGTACGGGGACTACATTTTCTCAAACTGAAGTTCTACAGTTTATCCGGAAATCGACGAAATTTGAACGGGGATTTTATGGGCGCAAAATCTTTGGCACCACAAACGAACGCTTCCCCGGTTAAGAGAACTTATCGCTCAGGCTACAGGTCGCACCGGTGGTGGGACAGCAACTCCCACA
>QLUN01000116.1 GCA_018725455.1 Chloroflexota bacterium | reverse complement strand
CAGTTTTTGCTACCCTTTCCTCTTTAGCAGCCATGAGTGACCTCCTTCCTCTTTAAATTTGCTACCCAGATAAAGGCTTGTTATTTTTTCTCTCACCCCCTTTCATCAGGCACAGGTTCAAGGTTCAACGGTTACCCAACCCCCAACCCCGAACCGTGAACCCCCCAGTCCCGATCCTTTCGGCAACCCTCATTCGGGCGCTCCGGCTGCGTGGATTCGCCTCGATTTCATCAGCCGTGGGCCGAATAACCCCCTTGCTTACTAATCGCAGTCGAGGAGTATGCCTGCACGTGCATACCGGCGTTTCGGGGGGGCAGATGCACCCCCTGGACTCACGGCTCAAAAACTCTTTGACCGGTCGATCCTCGAGAGAATGGAAGCTAATGACCACCAGTCTTCCCCCGAATCCAAGCAAATTAACTGCCTGTTCCAGCGCCAGCATGAGGTTCTCTATCTCACGATTTACCGCGATGCGCAGCGCCTGAAAGGTCCTGGTTGCCGGATGTATTCCCCCTCCCTCTCCATTCACGGCTCTTGCCACGATTCCGGCAAGTTCTAAAGTGGTCTTGACCGGACGGTTTTCCACGATGCCCCTCGCAATCCGGCGACTTCTTCGCTCCTCACCGTAACTCCAGATAAGCATGGCGAGGTCGTCCTCCGGAAAATCATTGACGACCTGGGCGGCAGTGAGCTCCTGGTCGGGACTAAATCGCATATCCAGCGGACCATCCCGTTGAAAGCTAAATCCCCGTTCTTCGCCGGCAAGCTGAAGAGAGGAGAGGCCTAGATCGAATAGAACACCGTGCACGGGACGGAAGTTATGATCAGAGGCGACCTTCTCCAGACGGCCGAAGTTTTCGTTGATAAGAAGCATGGATTTCTGGTACTCTCGAAGCGTGAACCGGGCGGTTTTTATCGCCTGTGGATCGGCATCGAGCCCCAGAAGCTGTCCCCCGGGGGAGCTCCACTCGAGGATCGCGGCGGCATGTCCCCCCTGGCCCACGGTGCAATCGATGTAGCGCCCGCCGGGCTGAACCCGGAGTGCCTCGATAGTTTCCTTGAGCATCACTGGATGGTGCCACTGTTCCATTAACGCAACTCCATCCCTTCGGCAAGCTGCCAGGCTCGTTCGTCCATGAGCAGCTTTTCGTTCTCCCAGGATTCCTTGCTCCAGATCTCGAGGTACTTATTGCCTCCCGCCATGACGGCCACATCTTTGATTCCGGCGTATTCTCGCAGGGGGGAAGGGAGGGCCACGCGGCCTTGTCCATCGAGTTCGGCGCTGAAGGCACTGGCGAAGGTAATTCGAATAAGCCTCCTGTTCTTATCCCGCGTCGTCGGAAGGTCGGCGAATCTCTCGCAGATTCGCTGCCACTCCGGCAAAGGATAGGCTAGTATACAGCGGTCAAATCCACGTGTAAGCACCAGCCCATCCTGGAATGCCTTGCGGAGCTTGGCCGGGATGGCTACTCGACCTTTTTGGTCGATGCGGTACTCGTACTCGCCCAGGATCATAGGTTGCAGCATCTCCCCACTTCAACCCACAGCATACCACATTTCCCCACCTCTTGTCAATACCCTAACACAAACAAAGATGGATGTCAATTCATCTCCTTGACAAATCGCTGTCCCCAAGGTATATTCTAATCGAAGCGGTCAGCAATCAGTTGAACGCGGATGGCTGGACGCTTATCCGTAATTTTCGAGTGCGATAAATGGCTATCACCAGCATGCATCGAGATGTCTTTGCCGAGGCGGAGGCGCCGGCTATTCTAGCCTGCCTGCAAGAATTTCTTGCCCCGCAGGGCATCGAATGCTATCTCGTCGGTGGATACATCAGAGATGGTCTCCTCGGCCGGGCAAGCCACGATATCGACCTCACCGTCGATGGTGACGCTGTCGGCCTTGCCCGCGAGATAGCCGATGCCTTCGAGGCTAAGTTCGTGCTGCTCGACGAGATACACCAGGTGGCCAGGGTAGTCCTCTTTCAGGACGAGGAGCGATGGTATCTCGATTTCGCCACCACGAGGGGCACGATCGAGGAGGACTTATCTAAGCGTGACTTCACAATCGATGCCATTGCTATGGCATTGGATGAGGGGAGTCCAAATCGGCTCATCGATCCATTGGGCGGTGTTTCTGATCTTGAGCGAAGGCTAATCAGGATGGCCAGAAACTCTGCCTTCATCGATGATCCGGCGCGGCTTCTGCGGGCATTCCGACTGGCTGCCGAGCTCGGCTTCTCCATCGATGGCGAAACTGAAGCGATTATCGAACGCGATCGGGAACTAATAAATAGTGTCAGTGGCGAGAGGGTTCGGGATGAACTGGGCCGCATCCTGGAGACCGTTAGAGCAGCCGATTCCCTGCGCCACCTCGACAAACTTGGACTTCTCGATCTCATTCTCCCGGAGCTTGCTGCTTCCAAAGGTGTCCAGCAGCCCAAAGAGCACTACTGGAACGTCTTCGATCACTCGCTGGAAGCGGTCGCTGCCGTGGAGCTCCTGCTGGCAGCGCTGACTGAGGAGGGCAGAGACGCTGGTCGGCAGTCAGCAGTCGGCAGTATCGGTGACGAAAGAGACGAGGATGAGAAGATGAGAAGGTGCCCCCCCTCTCACCCTCTCACCCTCACACCCTCACAGACTATCGACTATCGACTATCGACTAACGACTATGATCTGGCAGGGTACTTCGGCGAAGAGGTGGCCGACGGCCGAACACGGAGGGGGTTGATCAAGCTGGCCGCCCTGCTTCATGACGTGGCCAAACCACAGACCAAGCGGATAGATGAAACGGGACGGATGCGGTTTCTGGGACACGCCCAACAAGGGGCGGACATAGCTGACTCTATCATGGAGCGGCTCCGCTACAGCTCCCGAGAAAGAAGGATGGTTACCCGGATGATCGAGCAGCACCTGCGTCCGGGGCACCTCAGCAATTGCTACGAGATGCCAACGCGACGCGCGATTTACCGCTACTTCCGTGACACCGCCGACGTAGGTATAGATACACTATTCCTGAGCCTTGCCGATCACCTGATGACCCGCGGCCCGGTACTCGATACGGAAGACTGGCAGGAGCATGTCGAAGTGACCCGCTACATGCTCGCCAGGTGGTTCGAGAAGGAGACCACCCTTTCACCGCCTAAACTCATAAATGGGCACGATCTGATCAATGAATTTGGGCTGCCTCCTGGCCCCAGAATAGGTGCGCTCCTGGAGGCAGTGCGGGAGACCCAGGCCTGCGGGGAGATAGCTACTAGAGAAGACGCACTGGACTTTGTGAGAAAGGAGGTTGGCAGGAACAATGCGATTGAGAGATAAACTCACCCTTTCAGGGATAATCCTTCTGGTGGCCTTCGCCCTGGCCTCTCTGTTCTGGCCTGCTCTGGGCAGAGCCCTCGACCGAGAGGAATTGCGGCTGGGGTTGGACCTCGAGGGTGGAGCTGACCTGCGCTTCGAGGCCGATCTAGCGGGAGTGGAAGATCCCGCAGGGGCCATGCGGGGTGTCATTGCCGTGATCGAGAGACGAGTTGATGGCTTCGGGGTAAGGGAACCGCTGATTGAACAATTGGGTGAGAATCGGGTCCTGGTTCAGATTCCGGGCATCGAGAAGATTGAGGAGGCTAAGAGGCTAATCGGGGAAACGGCACTGATCCGATTCAAGGAGCAGGGGTTGGATGAGGCAGGGAACCGGATATGGATACCGGCAACGGGAGTGATCA
>QLUN01000115.1 GCA_018725455.1 Chloroflexota bacterium | reverse complement strand
AGCAAATATCATGCAAGATGTTGCCATTGTCGGGGTCGGGCAAAGCGCTTTTTCTCGCAAGTGTGGTATGTCCCCCAGAGAGCTCTGCTTTGAAGCATACTCTGAGGCTGTGGAGGGACTGGGGCTTGAAGCCAGGGACATTGATGCCTCCATAATTTGTTCCGCCCCGGAATATGACCGGCAACGCTCACCTGCAGGGGTCATCTCCGAGTACTTGGGTTTAACCCCCAGTCCCTCCTTTTGCGTGGAGACGATATGCTCATCCAGCAGCACCGGCCTGAGGGTCGCCTGGTCTCTGGTAAAGTCAGGGCTCCATCAGGTGATAGCGGTGATCGGTTTCCAGAAGATGTCGGAGCTCACCTCAAGGGAGGCTGCGGAGAGAATGGGCAGAGGCGGCGACATTATGTGGGAATCGCCGTTTGGCGTCACTATGCCTGCCAGCTACGCGCTATATGCTCGTGCCCACATGGCGACCTACGGAACGACTGAAGAGCAAATGGCGAAGGTGAGGGTTAAGAATTCGCATTACGGAGCCCTGAATCCGAGGGCTAACTATCGCAAGGAACTGAGCCTGGAAGAGATACTGGCATCGGAGGTTGTAACCAGTCCGCTGAAGAAACTCGATTGCTGCGCCAACGCCGATGGCTCATCCTGCATTATAGTAGCGAGCAAGGAAAGAGCTAGAGAGATCACCGACATTCCAGTATGGATTGTGGGTCTGGGAGCAGCAACCGATACTGCCACCATTAGCTCCAGGAAAGTGTTGACGAATCTAATCTGTGCCCGCGACGCTGCCACCCAGGCTTACACCATGGCTGGAGTAGGCCCACAGGACATCGATGTAGCTGAGGTTCACGATTGTTTCACCATATCCGAGATAATGGCCTATGAGGACCTGGGATTCGCCGAGCCCGGAGCGGGAGCCCGGCTCATCGAGGGGGGGCAGACCTATGTCGGGGGGAGAATACCGGTAAACATCGACGGCGGCTTGCTCTCCAAAGGACACCCCATCGGGGCCACCGGTGGCTCCCAGATCAGAACCATCGTAAAGCAGCTCCGGGGGGAGGGGGGAGAGGTGCAAGTGAAGGGAGCGGAGATCGGCCTGGTTCACAATATAGGTGGTACCGGTCTTTACGGCAACGTAACGATATTGAGGAGGGACTAGATGGGCTTTGATAAATTCGGGGGCGTTAGCTTCACCTCGGAGGCGAAGGTAGCGGATTTTGTAAGCTACCTGGAGCAGGGGAAGGTGATGGCATCAAGCTGCAAGAAGTGTAGGCGAGTCTACTTTCCACCGCGCGTCGACTGCTCTAATTGCCTTACCAGCGATGTGAAGTGGTTCGAGATCGGCAGTAAGGGCAAGTTACTTACCTATACCAGGGTGAACTATGGTCCGGCCGGGTTTGAAGATGATGCCCCATACGTATTGGCAGTAGCCGATTTTGAGGGAGGGGTAAGGGTTTTCGGGCGCCTGAGTCGGGAGATCAACGAAAATGATATCAAGGTAGGCATGGCATTGAAACCAATCGTCGCCAATCTGCCTGATGAAAAGGTTTTGTACGAATTTGCGGCGGCGTGAGTAGGGGTTCGATTTATCGAACCCGTGCTTGCGCGTCCGCTGGAGGTAAATATGGGGGAAAGCTTGAAAGACAGGGTTGCTTTGATCACCGGATCGGGTCAGGGCATTGGAAAAGCTATCGCGATCGAGATGGCCGGCGAAGGGGCTAAGATAATAACCAATAACCGGAAGCCCGGGGCCGAGGGGGGGGATGCTGAGACCACGGCAAGCAAAATTAAGGATGCTGGTGGACAGGCTTTCCCGGTGTATGCCGACGTTGCCAGTTTTGATGAGGCTCAGAGGCTGGTCCAGGCGGCGGTGGACAACTTCGGCCGAATAGACATCGTGGTAACCTGCGCCGGGGCCGATGCCCCGCGCATGATCTGGAACATGACCGAGAACGAGTGGGATAGATGCCTCGATTCCTATCTTAAGGGCACCTTTAACTGTGTGCGACACGCTTGTGGCTTCATGAGGCAACAGAGGTGGGGACGGATAATACTGATGACCTCCGAGGCTTTCCTGGGTACGGTGGGGCATGTCAATTATGGTGCCGCCAAAGGCGGAATCGTGGGCCTCGCCAGGTCGGTGGCGCGCGAGATGGGGAGATATAATGTGACCTGCAATGCCCTCGCTCCGGAAGCAAGCACCAGGTTTACCCTTGCCCCGGCTGTGGTGGAAGGCTTCAAGAAAAGACACGAGGCCGGCCTGATAACCAGGGAACGACTCGATGAGCTGCTAGGAGTCCCTCCGCCGGAGTACGTGAGCCCTTTCGTGGTTTATCTGGCAAGCGACCTGGCGGCCAACATAAACGGCCAGGTGTTTCGGGCTGCGGGCGGGGAGATCACTCTCTACTCCGAGCCGGTAAGGATGAAGTCCATCTTCAAGCACGAAGGGAAATGGACTCAGGCGGAATTAGCGGAGGTCATCCCGAAAACGCTGGCCTCAGGATTGGTCAACCCGGCACCGCCGGAAAGCCGGGGGTAAACCCAGCGCTACGCCCGATCATCAGGGGGATTCTCCCCCTGAAACCCCCTAAAGCACTTGACTCCTCCATATGCTGGGGTTTTAGATGGGATTCACCCGACCTTACGTGGGTTAAGTGCATACAATGTTGGATTGCAAGCTTGACCCCTCTCCGCGATTTAGCGATCTTCCCCTTCAGGAGACACACGGCGAGGGCGCATACTTATTCCCGATATACCATCCTCAGGTCTACCCCGCCACTCTACCTCGAGTTCCTCGGGTGAATAATAATTAAGAAGGCGTGGTAGTGGTACCACCTCACACCAGTAAGCTGCCGCTAGTGGGCCTGTTCGAGCAACGTGGTCAAGCACCTCTGCCAAAGTAACCTCCATTCCCCAGAGACGAGCAAGCACCGCGTTTACTACGGCCATCCGGCCACCAGCCACCTGGGATCTAAAGCGACGCACACTCTCCAATTCCTCAGGTGAATAGGCAACAGTGGGTGCCCGCTCCTCTATCCACTCTTCAAGATAGGTTGCCGCCACCGGGTGTGTTCGCCCAAGCTCACGCAGGAACTCGGTAAAGGTAACCTCGGTCAACCCTAGGAGCACGATGACCACAATCCCCAACACAACACTTATCACTACCCTTTGATTTCTGACAACTCCTCCCTTTTAGGGCACTGGCAATTCCATTACTGGTGTGAGAGTCTCCCAAAGGCCTGTTTCCGTGCCATGTGTTACAGAATGATAACCCAGCGTATACTACTCCCCGCCAGGCCCTTCATGCAGCCCAGCCGTTGCCACCCACCAGGTGTCGAAACGGCTAGCGCTACTAGAACTGACCATTTGCTCCCCCCAAAACCAGTGATCGTAGATCAGGTAAGTGAGAACATTCATCACCGTCAGATGCTGGTAGTTCACCTCCCTGGTACGGGACATGTGAAGGATCTCCCAAGTCCCTGCTCCCTGGTAGCTTGCCGAGAGATAGCGAGAGATAGCTCTCTACGCGGAGAAGAAAACCTTGCCACGACTCGGTCCTGCCCGACCAGGCGGCAGTGCCAATTCCGTCATCCGGTATAGGCTGTAGTTCTGCTAGACTGATTTTCAGTAACAGCTGAATCCGTGACAATTATCATGGTGGCTGGTAGCGCCGCGTGAAACCAATATCCTTTTATAGCTACCCGGTGCCATCCCTTTTCCCCTTCGCGGGAATGTA
>QLUN01000114.1 GCA_018725455.1 Chloroflexota bacterium | reverse complement strand
CCAGACCCAAACGACGCAGAAAAGGAGTTGTGAGCACCAATGGTCCAACTACCCGAGTTTCAAACTCAACATCGCCCAGTCTCTCGATCATCGCGGCACCTCGCTGTCAACGTAAGTGCCACTATTCTACACGATTTAATCCTTTCAGGCAAGTGCGGAATACAAGTCTAAAGTTGCCTAATGTGTTGATGCAGATGCGCTCTTTGTCAAAGTCGCTGATGCCTAATGCATACTGCACCCGGTAGTCGAAATACAAGGCGGCTATTGTATCTTCGTCGGTCCAGCCGTTTATCTCTTTTAACATCAAAAGGCCGACGATCATGTTCACCGGCGCGTTAGGACGGCTGTAGTTTTCGCTGTAAAGTAAAGCGAAGCGGTTTTCGTCTATCTTGGAGAATATTGATTTGAAGAAGTATTCGGCCCAGCTTTTATGCAGCACTTCGCGCACATATTTCGGGTACTGAAGGTAGGGGTCGGTAAGGTTCAGCTGTTTTTCTGCCGGGTTTCTTTTGAACATGGCACGGGTCCCTCCGTATTCTGGCATATTTGAGATGTATTCCTATAACTCAATTATATCGGAAAAACGCTGTATTTTAAAGCTTTTTTGCGATTTTAGGCGAATATTTGGGCCGGCTCGCTGCTAATGCTAACTGGTTATGATTAAGTTGTCGTGTTGCGTTTTGGCTTAAAGTGACCTTTTTGGGGTTGAATCAAAAGTTGCTTTTGTGGTATAATAGTCATAAGGGAAAATATCCTCTGGTTCTTTTTTGTGTTAAGAAAGAATTCGCCAGAATATGGGGGTTTTCCTGCTTTTTGCTCGATATTTCTCCGATTTTCTTTGTTTTTCCCCTTTGGGGTCAATTTTGCAAAACTAGGTGCTACTCAGCCACGAGAACCCTATAAACACTGGATTGTATTGGGGTAAAATGTTTTTTCCACCGTCTCAAAACCGCCTATCTATCGTTACTTTCGGACATCGCAATTGGCTCTTGCAGAAATGAAAACACGCCAACACGCCGGGCTCTGTTCAGATTTTAAAAATGCGTTTCATCATTTACCAAAAAAATCAAAATATTCAATCATTGGCAGCGCCGGTAATGCATATTGGTTTAATGTCGGGTCGTCTTGTGGCACAATTTTAGGGGGAGGTTTTGTTATGAGTAAGTATGAGCAGGTTTATAGGAGAAGTATTGAAGACCCCAACAGTTTTTGGGGCGAAGCCGCGGAGGCCATTTCGTGGTACAAAAAATGGGACAAAGTGCTTGACGATTCTAATGTGCCGTTTTATTGCTGGTTTGCCGGCGGGGAGCTGAACACGTGCTACAATGCGCTTGACCGTCATGTGGAGAGCGGCAGAGGCGATCAAGCGGCGCTAATATGGGACAGCCCGGTGACAGGCCGGAAACAAAAGCACACATTCCGGGAACTTACCGAAAAGGTTGCGAAGTTTGCCGGTGTTTTAAGTTCGCTTGGCGTCAGTAAGGGTGACACTGTCATCATTTATATGTCGATGGTTCCTGAAGCACTGATGGCTATGCTCGCCTGTGCCAGGCTGGGTGCCGTTCATTCCGTTGTTTTTGGAGGTTTTGCTCCAAATGAGCTGGCGGTCAGGATTGACGACGCCAGGCCGAAGGTTATAGTTGCAA
Organism: Chloroflexota bacterium; assembly: GCA_018725455.1. Classification (GTDB taxonomy): domain Bacteria; phylum Chloroflexota; class Dehalococcoidia; order SZUA-161; family SpSt-899; genus BS503. Next base: position 2,142 of record QLUN01000114.1, on the reverse strand, counting down.
CATCCTGCGGCATAGAAGGCATGACAAAAGTTATAGAGTATCTTCCGATGCTCAACCTGGCTATCGAACTGGCTCAGCACAAGCCTGAAAAATGTGTCATTCTGCAAAGGCCCCAGGCGAGGGGAGAGTTAAAGCAGGGGCGTGACCTGGACTGGGAGGAATTAATGGCAAAGGCGTCACCTGTCGAGTGTGTCCCCGTAAAGGCAACGGACCCGCTGTACATCCTTTATACTTCAGGCACAACAGGCCTGCCCAAAGGTATTGTCAGAGACAACGGAGGACATGCGGTGGCCCTGAGGTGGAGCATGGAAAATATCTACAACGTCAGGCCCGGCGACGTATACTGGGCTGCTTCAGATGTCGGCTGGGTCGTCGGCCACTCATATATCGTCTATGCCCCCCTGATAACCGGCTGCACAACCATAATGTATGAGGGCAAGCCCATCGGCACCCCTGACCCCGGCGCCTTCTGGAGAGTGATTTCCGAACACAGCGTAAAGGTTTTGTTTACGGCTCCAACAGCTTTCCGGGCGATAAAAAAGGACGACCCCAAGGGCGAGCATTTCAAAAAATATGACCTGTCCAGTTTTAAGATACTCTTTTTGGCTGGAGAGAGGCTTGACCCTGACACGTATTTCTGGGCAAGCGAGCTACTGGGGCGGCCGGTTATTGACCACTGGTGGCAAACCGAGACCGGCTGGCCCATGACCGCAAACTGCATGGGGATAGAAGCATTTCCTGTCAAGGCAGGTTCCGCAACCAAGCCTGTACCGGGCTATGTTCTTGAAGTTCTGGACGCCGGCGGCAATAAGGTGCCGCCCGGAACAGACGGAATTCTGGCCGTCAGGCTCCCCTTGCCGCCCGGCACATTGCTAACCCTTTGGAACGCTGACGAGAGATTTCTTAATTCCTACGTCAACCCCTATCCCGGCTATTACTTTACCGCCGACGGCGGGAACATTGATCAGGACGGATACGTCTTTATCATGGGCAGGGTTGATGATGTAATCAATGTTGCCGGTCACCGGCTTTCCACAGGAGCGATGGAAGAGATTATCGCCAAACATCCCGACGTTGCGGAGTGCGCTGTTTTCGGCGCAGAAGACAATCTTAAAGGACAGGTGCCGGTTGGTGTTGCTGTATTAAAAGCCGGTGTGAGCCGCGACAGCGAGGAAATAAAAAGGGAGCTTGTCAGGATGATCAGGGAGCAGATTGGTCCTATTGCCTGTTATAAAGATACGGCAGTTGTGGCAAGGCTTCCCAAGACTCGCTCCGGTAAAATCTTAAGAGGAATCATGAGTAAGATTGCCGACGGGCAACCTTACTCAACTCCTGCAACAATTGATGACCCGGCTATACTGGGAGAAATTGAAGATGCTTTAAAGCAGATTGGTTACAATAAAAAGGAGGAGCAGATAACGCCTGCGGCGGCCTCCTGAAACTTAACTGACCAATTGACGGGCCCTGTTGTCAGGGCCCTTTTATTTTCTTGGCAGGAGGTTACTGCTACAATGATTTCGGGTGTTCCTGGGCGACTTTACCGGGCGTATTGACGACCCTGCCGGCCTTTCCCCCTAAGCTACATAATACCCCTCCGAACAAGAACCATATAACAATCAGGACAAATGCATTTACCTGTATATTGGATGTTGTGTTTAGTCAAGTCAGAATAAGTGGTTGGTTGAACCTGCATGGCGCACTCAAGCAAGCGATAAAACAGCATACCTCTTTTGGCAGACTTTCTGCGGTTGAAGCGGAACACGTATTCATTCAGGTAGGCCTGCAGGTGTATTTCCTGTACCGCACCCTATGGGCTCCTGACAGAATGCTGAGCCCGATAATATCCACATCCTCCTGGATGGCTGCCCCCACCACCTGTTCCGCAGTTTGGTGCAACCCGGTGTAAACCACTTCCATCCCGGCGTCACGCAGAGCGCGGGCTACCACCTTGGCGCCGCGGTCGTGGCCGTCCAGCCCCGGCTTGGCCACCAGCACGCGGATTTTCTTTTCTTCGCGCATCGCTTACCGTTCCACAAAACTTACCCTTTTATCCCAGCAGGATAATCGGTGTTTGCTTCCTGCTTCCGAGACCCGTAGCTCGTAGACCAGACTGCGTCCGTTCCGCCGCCAGAGGAATCTCCA
>QLUN01000113.1 GCA_018725455.1 Chloroflexota bacterium | reverse complement strand
TGAAGAATATCTCCGGCGCCCTTATATATTTCCCCCATTTGGCACCAACATACCTTCCTTCTTCTTTGTCAAACCCCTCCTCCCAAAGCTCGGCTTGTGAAATGGGGAGGATTCGTAGCTCCTCATTCTGATAAAACTCAGAGTGAGCGAGGATAGTCTTTATCAGCTTGTCGATTTCGTTGAGCCGATTTAGCTGCTTCTCCCACATATCCTGGGCTGGAGGGATGAAGTAGCGCAGAGACTGGAAGAGATAGACAAAGCGGACCAGGTTCTCGTCTCGCTCCTTCTTATCGGTGCATTTCTCCAGGATGACGATGCCGGTGTTTATATCGGCATCCTCAAACCAGCGCTCCACCTTGGACTCGACGATGGCGATGATTTTGTAGTTGTTGAGGAAGAACTCCTGAAGCCCCTTGCCATAGTCCACATCCAGCCAGGAGTTGGAGACGATAAAGCCAAACCTGCCCCCGTCCCGGAGGAACTTCATCCCATGCACGAAGAAGTAGGCATGGATGCCTGCCCTCTTTGAGATTTCAGCGATTTTCCTGCCGGTGTTATCTATGAGGGCACTCTTTATGATTTTCCCCTTATATTCCTTGACCTGGGGAGCAATTTCCCCCAACTCCTCCTGACGGGTATAAGGTGGATTGCCCACTACGCAATTGAACCACCGCGGATAGGGAACCTCTCTTTCCTTCATGCCCAGTGTTTTTGCCCTTGCCTTCCTCCATTTTTGGGGCATCTCAAAGCCCCCTTCGGTGCTCAGGAGAGTGAAGAAGTCTTCCTGCAAGATATTGGGGTAATTCTTATCCACACCCAAGTCTCTAATAGCCAGGTTTATGGTGGAGAGGTGGGCAGGGAATTTAGCGATGTCATTACCCCAGAGGGTGTCGAGAATATCCTCATGCCTTAAACGCTGATTCATTAACTTCTTGTGCTGGTAGGCTCTGACCAGGAATGTGCCGGCACCGCAGGCGGGGTCCAGAACCTTATCCGCTTCATGCCTCAGGCAAAATCTGAGAATGATATCAACCACATCGGTATTGGTAAAATACTGCCCCAGGTTATGCCGTTCATCCTGGGGGATGAGCCTCTCAAAGATTGGTCCAATAATGTCACCGAGCTTGGAGAAATCATATTGCCGCAGCACATTCACCAAATCTTTTATTTCCTTGACCACCTCTTTCTCATCAGGAAAGGCGATGGTGTCAATGAAGTCTGTGGTGTAAATCGTCTCATAATCTATTTTGAGAACCTGGTTGAAGTAGCCCTGCAGGGTTGCCTGCAACCCTGCCCCCTTGGTCAAACCCTGCGGGATTTCCAGCGGGTCAAGGTCGCGGGGACGCTTAGCCTGGAGCACATTGTAAAACAAGATTTTGTTCACTAGCAGATAGGCAGTCTGCCTTGCTGCCTTATCGAAGTCCTGACCCTGCCAGACGAAGCTCCACCCCTGGGAGACGAACCACTTTCCGAGTTCCGCGGCAAAGCCGTTGTCCTTGTGGCAGCGATTATCAATGATGGTGGTGTAATATCTCGAAAGCGTGTTTATCCTGGAGTGAAGCCGATAGATGAGGAACTCGTCAACTGCTTGTTTGGGCTCAGGCTCCCTGCCAGTATGGACGGCATAAAGTTTGACCAGAAAAGCTTCAAGTTGTTTTATGATGCTCTCTTTATATCTCGTCTCCTCAATCTGATTCAGGTTTTCCAGCTCAGAAAGATGATATTTATCAACGACCTGCTCCTCTTCGGGTTTCTGAGCATTGACCTTTTCCGTGTTGAACCAAATTAGCTCCTTAAAGTTGGTGGTGGCAAAGTATTTAGCTCCTCTGGCGTTTGCTTTCTCCCAGGCAGGCTTTTTGAGCTCCTCGTAGTCAAAGACATCGAAGTGGGGACGCTTGGCTTCTATAACGCAGAGTACATTCTGACTGCGGCGAGACTCATAGATTACCAGGTCAGGTGATTTTCCATCTGGCCCACAGGTGTCAACATCGGGAAGCCCCAGGTCGAGGGCTTTCTGTTCGATAATCTCCCTCATCCAGTGCATAAGAACCGCCACGGCGCTCCGTTCTACTTTGTAAGCCGTGGGTTCGAAGGGACTGGACATTCGCTCTTTGCTAGCCTTAAGTTTCTTCATACTCTCTCAAGACCTCATTCACGATTCGGCGGGCGATCTCGAAGGCTGCGGCAATGCGGATGATCTTCACCTCACCAATGCCCCTTGTATCCAGGAACTTCTTTAGAGGCTGGTTGGCCATGCCTCTGAAACCACCGAACCTCTCCATAATCTCCTCGGCAACCCTCTCTGCCGGTTTGCCGGGGATGCCGGGAGCAATAAGTATAGAAAGCAGCTCGGCATCGCTGAGGCTTTCCGGGCCTAAATCCCGAAGCTTACCTCCAGGGTGACGCCATCTTTGAGGGCCGTTGCTCATTTGCGAGTTCCCAAACTTAAGCTACCATAAGGATACCACTAATTCTTATCCTTATCCAGTTTCAATCCACGCCCCCGCATGGGGGGCGACCTAGCAATCCAGAAGCGCCGCTACACCGGGCAGGGTCTTGCCCTCGAGGAACTCGAGCGAGGCTCCGCCACCGGTGGACACATGGGTCAACCTATCCGCCAGGCCCAGCTCGGCTATCGCTTCCGCGGTTGAGCCGCCGCCGATGATTGTGGTCGCATCCAGGCTGGCAAGCAGCTTTGCTATGGCGGTGGTTCCGTTACGAAACGGGGCAAGCTCGAAAACCCCCATGGGCCCGTTCCAGATGATGGTCTTGCATCCCTTGAGTTCATCCCCAAAACTCCTGATGCTCTGCGGGCCGATGTCCAGGATCATCCAATCGTCGGGAACGTTGGTCAGTGATACTGTCTTATGAGTGGACCCGGCACTGAACTCGGCGGCGACTACCGCATCGGTGGGCAAGAGCAGGCGGACACCCCTTCTTGCTGCCTTTTCTATCAAACCTCGAGCAAAGCCCAGTCGCTCATTTTCAACGGGGGAACTGCCAACATCGTATCCCTGAGCCTTGAGGAAGGTATGGGCCATCCCGCCGCCGATTATCAGGGAATTCACCTTTTCCAGGACGTTTTCCAAGAGGCCGATCTTGTCGCCAACCTTGGCGCCGCCGACCAGCATGGCGAAAGGTCGGGCGGGGTCAGCCATTGCTTTGCCCAGGAACTCCAGCTCCTTTTCCATCAGGAAGCCGGCGACCGCGGGGAGGTAATCGGCCACCCCGACGGTCGAGGCATGAGCCCGGTGCGCCGTACCGAAGGCATCGTTCACAAAAACATCAGCCAGGCGCGCCAGTGACCTGGCAAACTCGGGGTCGTTTTTCTCCTCCTCGGGGTGGAAGCGCAGGTTCTCCAGCAGGAGCACATCACCGCTCTTCATCTCGCTCACTCCTCTCTTCACCTCGGTGCCGATACAATCCGGGGTGCATTTCACCGGCTTTCCCAGAAGTTGCGAAAGCCGCTCTCCGACCGGAGCCAGTCGCAACCCCTCTGAGACCCGCCCCCTGGGCCGTCCGAGATGGGAGCACAGGATCACCTTTGCCCCCTGGTCGATTAGATATTGGATGGTCGGGATTGCCCCCCTGATGCGGCTGTCGTCGGTGATCTTGCCGGTCAACTTGCCCAGGGGCACGTTGAAATCGACCCGCACCAGCACATGTTTATCACTTACTTTGATGTCTCTGAGGGTTTTCTTCTCCATCGTTGCCTCCGTGGATCTTCTCCAGTCGATCGACTATTCTCGCCGTTTCAGCCACCGTCTCGGGCGCGGTGTCGTATACGCTGAGGCCCTTGAGGTCGGCCTCGCTTACCTTCG
>QLUN01000112.1 GCA_018725455.1 Chloroflexota bacterium | reverse complement strand
CACCCCCTGCAAATTGATATATTGAGACGCACGTATCTCCGTGACGAAGTCTCCTGATCATCTGGAATCTGCCACAAGTCTCCTCTGGACTCACCTTCTGGGAATGCTCCATCACAATGGTTGTCTGCCTCCCCACGAGGTTAGAGTCAGCCACCTCTGCGAGTATAGGGCGCCCGGAATATGGTGGATCCAGGAAAATGAGGGTGTATCGCTTCTTGAGGGTGCGGAGTGCCTTTCTCGCCTCCATGCGGTAGACGTGAGAGCTTTCGGCAAGTCCGGTTTGTTTCAGATTCTCCTTGATTATGGAACAGCACCTGTGACTCTGCTCTACGAAGTCCACCCCCTCTGCTCCACGGCTCAGGGCCTCGATGCCCAGTGCCCCGCTGCCGGCATAGAGGTCAAGCGCGGCAGACCAATCAACGGAAAGGGACTCCAGTGCGGAGAAGATAGCCCCGCGAACTAGATCGACGGTGGGGCGGATATGGGGATCCCTGGGCCGCTTCAGTGGATGCCCCTTAGCTTTGCCGGCAATTACTCTCATCCCTTCGACTCCGCTCAGGGCAGGCCATTTGCCAGTTCCTGTCGAACCAGGACTCTTACGGGTTGCAAGCCTCCTCCCTAACCCAGACAAGCCGGAACCAACAGGTTTGCAATGGCATAGCATTTGTTTCACCGCGGAGCACGCAGAAGACGCAGGGAATTAAGGCTTTAGCCTTTCATTAACCATATGAAACCCTAAAGGGTTAATTCCGGAAATCTCAGCGACCTCGGCGATCTCTGTGGTGAACCGTTTTCTTTTTCCATTTTGCGCAAGAGTTTAGATCTAAGGGACTAACTGCGCGGATCCGGTCTTCTCGTAAAAGGTTGCCTCGGCCGAGTATCCCTCGGCGGCATAGGCTTCCTGTCCCCCCCGGTTTCCCCTTCACGGTAGCGTGGGCCCGAATCCATATCTCTTGGGTCCCTCGAAGGCGCCCTTTGCCCGGCCCCCGGACGTCCTCCAGACTCGTGCTTCTCAAACACCGCCCGTCTGGAGAGCTTTATTTTCCCCTGCGGGTCGATACCGATGACCATAACGGTGATCTCATCGCCCTTCTTGACCACATCCTCAACCTGGGCGACGCGGTAATTGGCCAGCTCGCTGATGTGAACCAGTCCGTCCTTGCCGGGCAGTATCTCTACGAAGGCACCGAAACCCATGATCGAGGTTACCTTGCCGGTATAAATCTCGCCAACCTTCGGCTCTTTGGTTAAACCATCTATGATGCTGATGGCCTTCTGAGCTGATTCCTCGTTGGGTGCTCCGATGATGACCGTGCCGTCGTTCTCTATATCGATAGTGGCCCCGGTCTCCTCGGTGATAGACCTTATCACCCGCCCGCCGGGTCCTATCACATTGCGGACCTTCTCCGGATCGATGGTTATCCTCGTCATCTTAGGGGCGTATCTGCTGAGCTCGATATTGCTGGCGCTGATGGTCATCTTCATGCATTTTAGGATGAAGAGTCGCCCCTCCAGCGCCTGCTTCAGTCCGGCCTCAATGACTTCATAGGTTATCCCCTTCGTCTTGAGGTCCAACTGTACCGCGGTGATCCCTTCAGCAGTGCCGGCGACCTTAAAGTCCATGTCTCCCAAGAAGTCCTCGATGCCCTCTATATCGGTAAGGATTCCGTAGCTTCCATCCTCCCCGGTGATGAGGCCCATAGCAATCCCCGCTACCGGCGACTTGATGGGCACCCCGGCATCCATCAGCGAAAGGGTGCTGCCGCATACACTGGCCATGGAGGTGCTCCCATTGGAGCTCAGCACCTCGGAGACCAGCCGGATGGTATAGGGGAAAGTCTTTTGATCAGGAATGACCGGCAGGAGTGCCCTTTCCACCAGCGCCCCGTGTCCGATCTCCCGGCGCCCGGTACCGATTCTCTTTATCTCCCCGGTGCTAAAGGGAGGGAAATTGTAGTGATGCATATAGCGCCGGTTTTCCTCCGGGCTGATGCTATCGATGATCTGCGTTTGCCTCAGCGAGCCGAGGGTGGTGATGGTCAGCACTTGAGTTTCACCGCGGGAGAAAAGCCCCGAGCCATGGGTACGAGGAAGGGTCCCTACCGCACACTTTATCGGCCGAATCTCATCCAGCCTGCGGCCGCTGATCCGAATACCCCTTTCCAGAACGGCTGCCCGCAGCCCAGTCTTCAGCCAGTTATCCACCGCAGCGCTGATTTCCTCCGCCGAGCATGTGTCCCCCAGTTGCTGCGCCAGTTTTTCCTGGGCCAGGGCCTCACGCCTTTGGCGCTCAGCACGTTTCAGGCCCACGACGCCTTCAGGGAAGAGCCCCTGCAGCACCGCGGAAGCTTCTCGCTGCAATCTGTCATTGGGGGCTGCCGCCTTGAACTCCATCCTGGGCTTGCCATGTGTCCTGATGAATGCTTCCTGGACCTCGATGATTTCCCCGTTGATCTCTTGCCCAAATTTAATGGCCTTTAGAATAATCCCCTCGCTTACCTCTTGTGCCCCCGCTTCTACCATTATCACCGCATCCCTTGTTCCGGCCACCACCAGATCGAGTCGGCTGCGGGCAAGCTGGGTAAAGGTAGGGTTGACTACGAACTCGTCGTCCACATAGCCTACCCGCACCGCACTGACCGGGCCGGCAAAGGGAATGCCGGAAATTCCCAGGGCTACGGAGGCGCCAATAATAGCCAGTATGTCGGGATTGTTCTCCTGGTCCGCCGAGAAGACGGTGGCTACCACCTGAATCTCATTATAGAAGCCTTTGGGGAACAACGGCCGTATGGGGCGATCGATGAGCCGCCCGGCCAGCGTGGCCTCCTGTCCGGGACGACCTTCCCTCCTGAAGAAGCTGCCCGGTATCTTGCCGGCAGCGTAAAGCCGTTCCTCGAAATCTACCGTCAGGGGGAGGAAGTCTATCCTCTCCCGCCGTTCCTGGCCGACACAGGCGGTAACCAGTACCACGGTATCACCGTAGCGAACGGTGACCGCTCCATCGGCCTGCCCGGCGAGATTCCCGGTTTCGATCAAGAGCTGTTGTTCACCGATCTCGACTTGTAGAACGTTGGATATTTCTGACATCTAAACAACCTTTCTGGTAAGCGCTCAGATAAGTAACCAGACTGAAGACTACCATAGGCTATAGGCTACTTCAACCTGGCGCCACTACCGAAGTTTGAGTTCCTCCATCAACGCTTTATGGCTCTGGGAATTGCTCTTGCCGAGGTATCTAAGGAGACGCTGCCTCCGCCCTACCAGTTTCAGGAGTCCCCGCTGGGTATGGTAGTCGTGCTTATGTACCCTCAAATGCTGGGTCAGTTGATTTATCCTCTCGGTAAGAACAGCAATCTGGACCTCCGAGGAACCGGTGTCTCGCTCATGGATCCGGAATCGTTCCATGATGGCATTCTTTTCTTTTTGTAGCATCCTCAACCCTCTCTTTACTTGATTATAGCATAGCCTGCCCCCGGTGTAAAGGCAAAGCAACTATGTGATTAGTGATTGGTGATTGGTGATTGGGGTTACCAATTACCAATTACTAAGTAGCCTTTGCGGCGGAACTTGAAGAGGTTGAAGGCCAGCGCCTCGGCATCATGATTGCGCCCGGAGATCACCACCAGGTTCGATTCCTTATCCCCCTTAGCCAGGCCCTCGAGCAGGGCGGCCGTGGCCGGGCTTTCCCGGGCCGCTTCCTCCAGGCTCCTATATCCTATCTCCAGCAAAGAGGCTAAGGCCTTCGCCGGATCGCTCCCCACCGATCGCAGCCGAAAAAGGTCTGCTCGCAGCCGGGCCACATCCGGCGGAGCCAGATATTTCAGCGGGCTGACGAAGCTGA
>QLUN01000111.1 GCA_018725455.1 Chloroflexota bacterium | reverse complement strand
CGACGGCCTTTGCGCGAAGCTCGTCATCGGTGAGGGCTTTACTATCGGGCTCAAGCGCATTGATCCTATCGACTGTGGGCTGGAGTCGCCTTAACTCCCTCTCGTTGGGGTCGCCGAAGATAGCGGCAAGTGTCTTGAACATCTCACTATTGAAACATCGCGCCTATGGAAAGGTCGTTGTGGATGCGATGGATGGCCTCACCGATCAGGGCTGCCAGGGAGAGAACGGTGATACTATCAGTCTTTTTTGACTCCGGCACCGGGATACTATCGGTAACCACCACTTCCTTCAGGGGGCTGTTTGCAATTCTTTTCACTGCGGGACCGGATAGGACAGCGTGGGTACAACAAGCATAGATCTCTTTGGCGCCATGTTCCAACAGGGTAAGGGCGGCGGAGCTTATCGAGCCACCGGTGTCGATTTCGTCATCTACCAGGAGGGCATGCCGCCCCTCAACATCACCGATAACGGTAAGCATCTCCGCCTCCGTGGTGTTGCCGAGACGCCTTTTCTCGATGATGGCTAATGGGGTATTGAGCCTTGCTGCCATGTCACGGGCTCGTTTGGAAATGCCGATGTCGGTGGCCACGACCACCAGATCGTCTAATTGCTTCTCTTCAAAATAGCGGCTCAGGATATAGAGGGCGGTCAGCTCATCCACCGGGATGTTGAAAAATCCCTGTATCTGGCCGGCGTGCAGATCGAGGGTGAGCACGCGACTGGCTCCGGCCACGGTTATCAGATCTGCTACCAGGCGTGCGGTTATGGGCACGCGGGGCTGGTCCTTCTTATCGGTACGGGCGTACCCGTAATAAGGGATTACTGCGGTGACTCTCTCGGCCGAGGCTCGCTTTGCGGCATCGATCATTATGAGCAGCTCCATCAGGCTCTTGTTGACCGGCGATGAGATCGGCTGCAGAATAAAGACATCGCGCCCGCGCACATTCTCCAGAATACGGACGAAGATGTTCTCATTGCTGAATTCAAACACCTCTATTTTCCCCAGCGGGGTATCGAGGTAATCACAGATCGATTGCGCCAGAGCGGGATGGGTATTTCCGGTGAAAACCTTCAGCTCATCAGCCATTTCTTCCCCCAGATAAACCAGCGCCACATAGAGCTCCTCGTCCCCCCCACTGGTTTACTATAGCACAAGAGGTTGTCTCGATCAACGAAGAATGCTCTACCGCCTCAGTTCCCGAACTATCTTCTCGATAACCGGGGCGATATCTCTCGAGGTGTCCACCGCGAAGTGCTGACGGCGAATTTCCTGTTTCCTGGCCTTCATTCTTAGATAGACCCCAAAGTCAGCATTCGACGAATCCTGCGAGGCGTTACCCATTGCCATGCGAGCCTGCAAGCGCTCCTGTACCACCTCTGGAGGCGCTTCTACGCGGAGGATGATCAACTTCAGCCGGAGACGGTGGACAATGCAGTATAGACGTTCTCGATGGTGCTCCACTAGATTCGTGGCGTCCAGGAGAATAGCGATATTCTTGCTCAAAAGCTCCTCGATGAGGATATGCAGGGCGGCAAAGAGGCGCTGGTTTTCGGTCGCATCGTAGACTGGTGAGGGGAAAAGCGCCTTTCGCATAGTGTCGCTGGACACTATAAGGCAGGGTAAGCGTTCGGCCAGCTTGCAGCTGACGTAAGATTTACCGGTGCCCGGCAAGCCACTCAAAACGACAAGAAATGGCTGAGCCACCGGCTCGGGGAGCTCCGGCAGCGCCTCCCTGAGTCGGTGCGCATCGCTCAGAGCATGCTCTTGCCACATTTCCGGTTCTGCGAAGGGCCTAATTATAGTGTTCCGCATAATGTCTTAGAAAATGACCTCCGTCTCCGTAGTTGAAGTCGTCCCTGACCTCGACTACGGATCTCTGGGTCAGAGACGACCCAGAGCACTTGATTATAAAAGTTCTGTGGGTGACGATACATTGCTGAAAAAGCCCTTTACAATTTTATCATAGGGCAACGGCAGGATAGGTGTCAAGGCCGCGGGTTGCGACCGACGTTGGCAAGGTCATGCTTGACTAATGAGGCGCGTAAAGGTAGAATTGTAACTAGCCGAGGTAGCTCAGGGGTAGAGCAGCGGACTGAAAATCCGCGTGTCGGCGGTTCAATTCCGCCCCTCGGCACCAGCGATCGGGGCGATGCGGAAGTAGTTCAGCGGTAGAATGCCTCCTTGCCAAGGAGGAGGTCGTGGGTTCGAATCCCATCTTCCGCTCCATCAGAATCCGTAATTATTTAGCCACAGAGCACACCGATAAAGTGATTAGCAACTAGAACTGGTGTTACCCCGCCCACTAATCACTTCGCTGTGGCTATCAGCTAGTGGATGAGTAGTTACCAGAATCCAAATACCGTCTCAATGCCATCGGGCCGGTATAAATGAGCCGGAGTGGCGGAATGGTAGACGCGGCGGTCTCAAAAACCGTTGGGGGGTGACTCTCGTGTCGGTTCGAATCCGACCTTCGGCACTTGGCTTAACTCAATTTGCCGGGTAGTGTAGTGGTAGCACAACGGCCTTTGGAGTCGTACGCCCAGGTTCGAATCCTGGCCCGGCAGCCAGCAGCCATCCCTGATCCCTACCACATCTCCTTGAGATCTCTGCGGAGGTCGGATGGTCTTAAGTAGATAAATCCCTCGCGGAAGGGGATTGCCCGCGGGTTTATCGAGCCGTCGGCCAGACGGCCAAAGATGACCTCACTGGTCGTGGCTTCCAGATAGAAGACCTCTCCCCGAGCATTGAAGACCATTAGCCAAGCGTGGTTTGATTCCTCAAAAGTCTCCCCTACCTTCTCCAGGTTACCGACCACGATGACCGACTTGATATTCTCGGTGAGCAGCATATTCCAGAGGCTGACCGCCATATCGCTGCAGTCGGTCTCGCCGGGGATAAAGGTGTGTGTACGGTGATACAAGCGCCCAATCTCTTCGACTTTGCGCAGCAGTTCATAATCTCGCCCTGCCCACGCAATACTTCTGAACTCTGGCCTACCCCATATCTCTCTGCCCGCAACGGCGTGACGGGGGGCAGGGGTGAGCCGGTCGGTGAGTTGCGCCACCTGAATGTGCAGCAGGCTGTTCGATCTCTCAAGGAGTGATACCTGTTCCTTCAGACTCAGCAATTCCTCGACTGTTGCATTGGCGGCCGCCTCCCGCAGAGCGTCGTGATCTTTGCGCAGGCCGCGGTATTCTTCAGTCAGGTTGGCAAAGCTTGCCTGCAATGCCTGCAATTCTTCCACCGCGGTGGCCTTTTTTGCCAGAAGCGAGTCATAGGCACCTTGTTTCTCCTGCAAGTCCAGGGCCAGTCTTGCAGTTTCGGCCTTCAATTGTTGGGCCTCTGAGTCGAGGATGGATAGCTGTTCCTCTCGTTGCCCGGCCTCTGAGCTGAGGCGGGATATCTGTTCCTCTTGCTGGACAATCTGCGAACCGAGGGCCCCTATTTGCCGGGCCGCGACGGCCTGCCCTATGCCGATCCCGGCGCCGAGGACCAGTATTAAGCACAGGATAAGTATGCGCCATGACACTCTCATCATCATCACCCCCTGCTTGCCCCGCCATCCCATCTTCTTGCCCAAGTGGCGGTTCCATCGAAATGGCTCGGTGGCTACCCAGCTTCACCCGGTGAAATAGTATTTCACGGGGTGAACAATTGCCTGTTTTGCGATCTTGATGCTTCGTTCTTTAACCGTGAACCTCAGAACCTTGAACCTGAGTAATTATGCCCTATTATTGCACTCTGCATTTGCTATGTCAAGTGCTCGCAGGCTGCCTCTCCTTCACCTTCGCTGCCAGCGACCGGGTTATCCCCGGAACCGAGGCCAGCTCGTCGAGCGAGGCA
>QLUN01000110.1 GCA_018725455.1 Chloroflexota bacterium | reverse complement strand
ACCGCAGGGGAGCTACGCCTGTGATTCGGATAATGCGCCTCGGAATCGCCCCCAAGGGCGATTACGAGGGCGAAAAGGCATAAAAAATAAAGATGCTCAGACCTTTGGCATCGGAGACGCCGTCGGTCGTGGCGATCAGGTCGATCAGAGCGAGTTGTTCAGACTATCCCTAGTGAACCCGACGCCGCTTCAGATGGATGCTTTCTCGGCAAGCACAGCTTGGCCTATGATCCCTCGACCAAACCAGCGACAAGGATACCGCCATGACTGATACATCCAACACTCGCGATCGCGGCCGTTTCTGTGGACGAAGCAGCGAACTGAAGACGTTGCAGGAAATGTTTGACCTAGTCGCCATCAAAGGCGAGGACGGCAAGTTCAGCGGACCGAGAATTGTAACGATCGTCGCAGAGAGTGGGCTCGGGAAGACTCGTCTGGCTCAGGAGTTGTACGTCCGCCTAGCAAGCGATGAGCGATGGAACCCGAAATACTTCAGCTATTGGCCAAACTCCTTCGGCGATAAAGATAGCAATCTTAATGTTGTTCCCGACCTAAGCAATCAAAGGCCGAAAGGCCCTCCGCGATTCCTGTGGATGGGGGCTCGTTGGAGAGCACCTACCGAAAAAAATGCTGCCATCACGACGTCTGCTCTTCCTGAGCTTCGATCTTCGCTGACTGCGCATGCTGTCGTCATTGAAACTCACCTTCCTGCGTGGAAAGCAGCCTTGTCTCGGGCTACAGAGGCGTTGAGCCGGGTTGATCGCGCTGAATCGATCGGAACCTCCGGCGAGGTAGTGGAAGTCTTCGGCGAATTCTTTACTGCGTTCGCGGACATCTTGATCGCCGGGTTTGGAACGGCAGTCAAGGCCGTTTCGGGTGGCACGACTCTCGTGGCCGACCGTTTGAATGGTCCTAGAGATTACGAATCGGTCAAGAAGGAGTCAAACGAGAGTGAGGGTGACGAGTTCTTAGCGCGCCTTCGCCACCTTCTGAGTCATGCCGGTGCGTTGCCGGTGGTAATCCTTCTCGATGATGCGCAGTGGATCGATTCCGCGTCTTTTGATTTTCTGGTCAAGCTATGGGAGGGCGCAAAACGCAACCGCTGGCCCATATTGGTAGTGGCTACGCATTGGGAGCGTGAATGGGAGGAGCTTGCCTCTAGATCAAGCTCATTTGTAGTAACCCCTCAAACGCTCCATGAGCTGACAAGAAAATACGGCACTGACGGAAAGGGAGGAGGAGCCCAAGAGCTGATCCTCAAGCCAAGCGATGACAGCGATCTTGAGAGATACCTTACGGATCAGCTTCCCGGCTTGACGGAAGAGCAGCGCAAGCTGCTTGTAGACAAGGCGGCCGGAAACTTCCTGACCTTGATAGAAAACATCGGCGAGCTCATCGAGAACAAGCACAACTTCGAGAACGGCGACCGCTCTGGCCCCCTTTCGGAGGAGGGTGAGAGCGAAGCGAGGACTTGGGAGTGCGATCGGCAGAGGCGGGTAAAGGAGCGATTCTCGAAGCTGGAGACTAGAGCGCGGGATCTCCTCGGCTGGAGCAGCTACTTCGGCCAGAGATTCATCCGCGATGTCATCGTTGAGTTCGCCAGCAAGCATCGAGGAATGGATGACTCAGAAACACTGATGAGTCGATGCGAGAATCCGTATGTTATTCTCGGTAAAGCGGGTGATATCCAGAGGGAGTTCCGAGATCGCGCCTACCATTTGGCGGCGACCGACTACTTCAACCGTTATGGTGGCAAGCACCGAGACGCGCTACATCAAGCTCTTCGCCAGCATCTTGCCGAATGGGTTAACAAGAGCTTCGACGAGCGCGGAAACTCAATCTGGCCTAGCCATGAGCCCGGTGCGATCCCTGCTCCTGTGCGATGTGCGACGCATCTCAATCCGAACGAGAGACGTGAACTTCTTGCGCAGGCGAGTCATCAGTTTCGATTGCACTTAAGTGCGGATTGGGACGATCCGTGTCGCTGTCTTGGGCTGCGAACGCTTTGTCTTGCAATTCACGCAAGTGCAGTCGATGGATTCTGGAGCGCTGTCTCGCGAGCCCTTGACGCAATGCTCATCGGTGATTCAGGGCCAATTCCCACGCACATCCTTTCTGCAGATGAGCAGATCTACCTCGGAGGCTTGGCGCACAAGCTCGGAAGGTATGAGCTTGCGAGTTGCCTTGTGCGATCTGCAAACACCGGACTGCGATACCAGGGGAAAGAGATCCGAGACGCCGAGCAGATTCGGAAATTGCTTGAAGGTATCGATCTTCTCGCAAGAATCGAAAGATCAAGAGGGCAATCAGACTCCGCAATATCTTTGCTTGGTGAGCTTATTGAACTTATTCGCAAACTTTCGTATTCCCATGAGAACAAGTGGCACGAAAGCCTCTGGCTGGCTGAAATCGCTGAGTGCCGAGCGCTTAAGCAGGATTTTGATCTTAGCATTGATGCGGCGCACGAGAGTCTGGCCATCCGATACGAGCTATCGGGAGCACAGGGGATCTCTGATTCGCTTTCGGAGGTCATAGAAAGGAGTGTTGTGACTGGGCACACTAGGCTTGGCAGAGTTGAAGAGCAGAGGCGCGAAATTGGTGCGGCAAGAGCCCATTACGAGGTCGCTCTCGATGTTGTTCGCGGCTCCAAAAAGATTAAGGACAAGGCCAAACTTGAGGCTGTCGTTCTGATGGATATCGCTCGTATCGGCTGCTCCGAATTGAATGATGAGGACTCGCTCAGCCTCGACATGGAAGCGCTGAGGCTGCTCACAAGTGATGAAGAAGCGTCAGAAAGTCCAGAGCACCAGGCCGACATAGGCAGGGTGCATTTCGCCATTTCGCGGGATCATTTGGCCCGCGGGAATTTTGCGGAGGCACGCAAGAGTCTTGCTTCGTGCATAGAATTGCGTTCGAAATTATGGAGTGAGCTCGGCGGCTCAAACAACGAGAAGGATTTCCTGCTTGCACTTAGGGAAGATGCGAAAGTCGTTGCAAAAATGGCTGAAAAGGAAGTAGACCGTAGTAACATTGATGGCGCTTATTACCTTTTCAATGAAAGCTTGGAACTCCGCCGGAAGGCGTTTAAAATATCCGGGTCGATAGATGAAAGGCTTTTTCTTGCGGCTGGCTTGAAGTACGTTGGAGAGGTCGAGTTTTTGCGCCAAAACTTCGATTCTGCTCTTGCTTATTTTGCTCAGGCTTTGCATGAGATCGGCCAACCCGAGGAGTGGGATGCACCGGTAAAGCGCCTGTTTGCCTTGTTGGCGCTCAGTATCGGGAAAGTCGTGGAGCAGAGAGGTAACTTTTTTGTAGCCTTGGAGATATACAGAAGCGGCCTAAGTGCACTGCGTCCGCTGGCTTCAATACCTGGGGCGCAGGATTTGCCGCTTGAGCTTTTGTGGCGCATTGCCTCGCTGCATCAATGCAGCAATGACTTTGAAGGGTTCGTTGAGGCCGCAACTGAAGCGATTGAACTCTGCCATCGGTACGATATCCCTCTGCCTCCGTGGCTGATAGCTGAAGACTAGGGCAAAGGAGTGCGGCTATGGGCTCAAGCAGGAGTTCATCACCCCGCACTGTCCGCAGCAGAACGGCATGGTCGAGCGGGTCATCCGCACCTTGAAAGAGCAGTGCGCCCACCGCCACCGTTTCGAAAACCAGCAACACGCCTGCCGCGTAATCGGCGACTGGATCCAGTTCTACAACCACCGGCGTCCGCACCAGGCGCTGGACATGAAAACCCCCGCTGAGGCGTATGCTTTAGGGAACGTCTGAACAATTCCACCACTTTCGGCGATAATTCGGCACCGCTTCTGGGATGAGTTCGATGCAGCTTTCGTTCGGTGATGCCGAGGGTCTTGGTGGCCGCAAGCGCAC
>QLUN01000011.1 GCA_018725455.1 Chloroflexota bacterium | reverse complement strand
CTTTACCGCCTACGTGCATCCAGCCAGGCAAGGAATCGGAGAGGCCGTTGCTTGCTGCAATGTAGGGGTACTGATCAGCGGTAACATCGAGCCCGGCTTCTCTGGCGCGGTCGATCAGCGCCAGCGACTGCCTAACCTTCCCCCAGTTCTCTTGGCCTGTCGCCTTATGGTGCGATATCTGTACCGCGATCTCTGCCTCACGACCGATTTTAATCGCCTCACCTACCGCATCGAGCAGGGTCTTCCCCTCTCCCCGGATGTGCGAAAAGTAAATCCCGCCGCATTTGGCAACGGCTTTGCTGAGCTCGATTAGCTCTTCTGTGGTGGCATAAAAGCTCGGAGCGTAGATCAGTCCGGTGGAGAGACCCCAGGCGCCCTCTCCCATCGCCTGCGCGATCAGCTCCTTCATCGCCACCAATTCCGCCTCAGTAGGTGCGCGGTCGTCAAACCCCATCACTGCCGCCCGGATCGTCCCATGGCCGATCAGCGGGACGACATTTAGCGCTATCCCCTGCTGCTTCAGGCGGGCAAGATAGTCCCCCATGGTGAGCCAATCCCATTCGAGCTCGAGGGATTCGAGATCCACTTGCTCTTTGATCAGATCGAGCTTCTCCTCTGTGACCGGTGCAGCCGACGAGCCGCAGTTGCCGATCACCTCGGTGGTTACCCCTTGTCTGATTTTACTCTCCGCTCGTGGATTAACCAGCAGGGGAAAGTCGGAGTGGGAGTGCATATCAATGAATCCCGGGGCGACGATGAGCCCGGCAGCCTCGATCGTCCGAGCGGCCGCTCCACCGAAGATGCCGACTGCTTCGATCCGGCCGTCTTTAATCCCCACATCGGCTCGCGCCGGAGGGGCGCCGCTCCCATTGATTACCTGGCCGTCTTTGATGATGATATCAAACATGATCCTCCTTTTCGTATTGCCATTTATCTCATCCGCAGCACTTCCCCCGGCCTGGCGGCGGTATGTCTCCCTGCTTCGACCACAACCCTGCCGTTTATGATGACGTATTCGATCCCTTGCGGGTATCGCCGCGGTTCCAGTGCATCGTCGCACTCTCTTATTGCGGCTTTGTCGAACAGAACGATATCGGCATAAGCTCCTGCCGCGAGCACACCCCGCTCCTTCAGGCCAAACCTCTTCGCCGGGGCATACGTCGCTTTGTGGATCGCCTCTTCAAGTGACATGATTCCAAGCTCATTGACGTATCGGCGTAGGTAGCGGGGAAACCCGCCGTAGGTGTTGGGGTGGGGAAGGTAGTACGGCGGATATTTCATCTGCCAATCCGTATCAAAGGTGTAGGTGTCCAGGCCGACCATTGCCGCTGGGTGCTTGAGGAAGGTGATCACCGCTTCCTCGCGCAAAAACTCCGATCGCATCTTCGCCGCCGGATCCTTCATGATTATCCCAAACAGGGTGTCGAGCGGATCGGCATCCTCCCCTCTGGCTATCTCGCCAATCGTTTTTCCGATGTAGTCGTTCACTTTACACCTGGTGACGATCAGGTTATCCATCCAGTAGGGATTGGTCGCCGAATTCAGCGACGGCCACTTGCCAGAGCTTATCGCCTCTGTTATCTCGGCGCGAAAATCCTTTGCCCGCAGGCTTTCGGCGAGCCTCTCGGGCGAACCGATCTCCCTCAGCCACGGTGCGAGCGTAGCGACGAGGTCGGTCGCGGTCAGTGTCCCACCGGTGACATTGGGGATAACGTCGAAGGTGACATCTACACCCTCCCCCCGGGCGGCATCAATGACCGCCAGGGTCGCCTGTGCGACCGCCTCTAAAAGTTGCTTCGGTGGCGGCGGATCGACTCTATAGCCGGGGAGCAGGTGCGATATCTGCACCGGAACCCCAGTTTTCCTGCCTATCTCTACCGCCTCAATGATACCCTCGATCCTGTTCGCCGGTGGCCGCGTCTTCCCCCGGCCAATCCCCCCGCTGCGCAGATGGGTGACATAGATCCCGCCGTAGTCCTTCACCACCTGTACCAGCTCCATTATCTCCGCGGTGTCGGCGTGTATGCCCGGGATATAGTCCAGGCCGGTTGAAAGGCCGAACGCCCCGGCCTCCATCGCCTCGGCAACCATCCGCTTCATCTTATCCATCTCAGCGGCGGTCGGCTTGCGCTCACATTCCGCGCCCATCGCCTCTGTTCTGATGGTGTTGTGACCGACGAGCGGCACATGGTTGACGGAGAGCCCTTCCTTCTCGAGCCGGGCTAAGAACTCGGCGAAGGTGCACCAGTCAACATCGAGCCCATAAAGCTCTTCTGCCTTGAGCTTAAATTCCTTAAACGGGAGCGGCTCTTTGTGGGAGTACTTGAACGGTCGTAGCTCGTATATCGCATCGAGGTCCCAAAACATGTTGAGCGGCCAGTAATCCTCCAGCGGGGCGGCGGTGTTCCCACAGTTTCCTCCAATCGTCGTTGTCACCCCTTGCATGACGAAGCTGTCGGCCGTCGGGTAGAGAAAGAGGGTCTTATCGGCGTGAGAATGGGCATCGATGAACCCGGGAGAGACCACCAAGCCTTCAGCGTCAATGATCTTGGCGCAATCGGGGCTGAAGACCTCGCCTATCTCGATGATGCGCTCACCGCTGATCGCTATCGCCCCTTTGAATGTCGAGCGACCGCTGCCGTCGACGATCAGACCGTTGTTGATCAACAGGGTTGGCGTCACCTTGCCATTTACTTCCACTACTATCACCCTCCTCGTTGAACTACCAAGTCCCCTGATCAGGGGATAAAACCGACGTTCAGCATCAATCGCCAGACGCGGTTAATCCTCATCATGTCGGTATCCTCATAGAACAGAGTACGACCATTGATACGCTGCACACCCGGGATATCAGCGGCCCGGTCTGCCGAGGCAGACTGCATAAAACTTACTTCCAGACGGATCGGCGGCTCAAGGGTTAACGGTTTCATCTCCGAGAGACGGGTCAGTGCCTGCTTTGCTCCGGCGCGAATCTGCTTCTGCGCCATCTTGGGGGTCAGGTTGCGCGCCGCACTG
Organism: Chloroflexota bacterium; assembly: GCA_018725455.1. Classification (GTDB taxonomy): domain Bacteria; phylum Chloroflexota; class Dehalococcoidia; order SZUA-161; family SpSt-899; genus BS503. Next base: position 9,995 of record QLUN01000011.1, on the reverse strand, counting down.
GGGGTGATGGCCCATTTAGTAACCACACGCTGCGTCCATGGCATCAGCGCTTTGACTTCGGCATCGAGGGTGTCGTCGCCGCAGGCCAGGGCCACCGGCACGCCAAAGTGACCGGCGATCGCCGCGTTGAACCCCGCTTCCCCCACGCTGACCCCGTTCAGTCTTACGGTGTACACTACACGGCTGCTATAGGTATGAGCCAGTATACCCTTGGGCTCCCCGGCCATTGAGTGGTAGCCGACGAAAAAGACGGCGGCGAATGTCTCATCCAGGCCTTCCATCATACTGAGCGGACGGGGGGACCCGCGCACGAGCAGTGCATCTTCATGCAGCTCGTCGGGCAGGATATTGCGCATCTGCCCGTGCGAGTCGGCGATGACCACCTCGGTCGCCCCCCCTTCTAATGCCCCTTCAATCGCAGCATTGGCCTCGGCCGTCATCCACTTACGGGCGGTCTCGTACTCACCACCCTCCAACTTAACGTGGTCCCCGTGGGTCACACCGGCCACACCTTCCATGTCAACCGAGATGTAGATCTTCATTCCTTCCTCCTTAATCTATAATCGCCGATCGCCTAACCCGGACGAGCCGGAACCAAAAAGGCAGTCCGGGAAATTCCAATGTCCAAATCTCAATTTCCAAATAATACCCAAATCCCAATAATCAAACTCCATGGGCGTTCAGCCGTCAGCTCTCGGCCTCCGGAATTCACCCTTCAGGGTTTCATTTGCTCTTTAGGGATCGGTAACACCCCCGGACTCAACCCCTCGATCAGAACGTTCGTCATCCTCTGAGATCCCCAGCAAATAGTGGTTCATCCAGTCGAGCAGTACCTCGTTCTGGACACGGCGCACGATCGGCCGGCCGTGGATTGATCCAGCATGACTTGCCGGCAGCCTCACCATCTCCACGATACAACCGCTCGCCTTGAGGACGGCGTAGAACTGCTCCGCTTGTTCCGCCGGGCAGCGATAGTCGTCTTCACCCTGCACCAACAGGGTCGGGGTGGTGCAGCGATGGGCGTAAGTGATGGGAGAGCAACGGCGGTAAACCTCGGGTATTTCGTGCGGTAGTCCGCCCATTTCTGCGGGGGCGAACCAGGGACCGACATCGCCGACGCCGTACATACTGACCCAATTGGTGACCGGGTTCTCCGGCACGGCCGCCTTGAAACGATTCGTCTGTCCCACGATCCAGCACGTCAGATTCCCACCGCCGGAGAGGCCGCAGCAGCCCAGGCGGCGCGGATCAGCGATTCCCTCGGCGATGGCGAAATCAACGCCGGCCATCAGGTCCTTATAGTCCAGGTTGCCCCAATCGCCGATGATCCTGGTGCTAAACTCGTCCCCATAGCCGGTGGAGCCACGCTGGTTGATAAACAATACCGCATAACCCGCACCGGCCAGCATCTGGAAATCAAAGGAGAAGATGTGCCCAAATCCGGAATGGGGCCCACCATGGATATACAGGATAGTTGGGTAAGGGGGTTCACCGATGCACGGTTTCATGACCCAACCTTCAACCGGCACTCCGTCGTCGCCGGAAAAGGAGAGGTGCTCAACGGTGGGGAGAACATATTCCGCTAACAAGTCGGCGTTCAGGCGGGTGAGCCGGCGCTCGTTTGATCCGGCCACTGTGGCAATGAACAGCTCTGGGGGGGCATCGAGGGTACTAACGGCGAAAAGCAGGTGCTTGTCATCCATATCCAGGGGGATGCAGGTGCGCTCGCCTGTCATCACCGGTGACCAGGACTCAGGTTCGTTCAGGGCAATGCGATAGATACTAACCATGCCCCCTTCCTGAACCTGCACGTAGGCCGCTTGTCCGTTCCTCGAGACCAAAATGTTGGGGAATGCTCTATACACCGGCATATCCGCTTGTAATCCCCCGCCTACCTGAAAGGTGAGGCCTGCGGTGCGGCATTCGGGCTCCCCTCCCTGACGGTCGATCACCCACAGGTCGTTCTGCGAGCCGATGGGGCGGCCGAACGGACTTCCGACGAAGACGACTCGCTGGCCGTCCGGCGTCCAGGCCGCGGAGATGGCATAGCCCCAATCCTTCACCAGGTCGCGAACGACTCCAGCCAGGTTCACGATCCTGAGGGCGGGATAGACCCGATGCGAATCGGGGAACATTGCTGCGGTGAATAAAATCTCTTGCCCATCAGGCGACCAGAGCGGCATTCCGTTCTGACAATCATCGTGGGTCAGTTGTTTGGGCTCTCCCCCTTCAGCAGGAATTACATAGATGTCTTGCACTACGCTATCCAGGTATCCCACGGCATCGAAGCGGTAGATATGGCGGGTGACCCGATAGGGCTTTTGGGGGTCCGGAGGCTCTGCCGCTGGGCAGGCAGTAAAGGCGATCTGCTTGCCGCTGGGTGACCAGGCAGGACCGCCGCCGACCCCTTGCTTCATGGCGGTTAAGGCGCGGGCTTCACCGCCGTCCACCGGGATGAGATAGATCTGCGGCTTATCACCTCGGGTCGAGAGGAAAGCAATCTGCTTACCGTCCGGCGACCACTGGGGGTTTGTGTCACGGGCCAGTCCGGCGGTGAGACGCCGTGACTCACCGGTCTCCAACGACAACAGCCAGATGGCCGCATATTCCTCCTCCTTCTCAGCATCAACGTGGGAGACCACATAGGCAACGGTATTGCCGTTGGGAGAGAGCCGCGCGTCTTGTAGAAACATGAAGCGGAATAAGTCCGCCGGCTCAACCATTTGGCGTTGTCTTTTCTCCACCAAAAGACCCTCAGTCATAATCAATAGACCCGCCTTCGTCACATACGCTGCTTTGCACCAGAAACATCATGCCGGGTTTTAGGGGCGCTTTCGACGATCACCTTCCAAAAATCGAGCGGAACAATTTCTGGTAGAAGATAGTTGGTAAAACCTAATCCTTTCTCAGAGTGAGCTGAAATCGATCTCCATCTTTCCTTGACGGAGACTTTAACTTCTCCAAGCCTGGGGAATGAAATTGTTTTATCCTTACTCCATTTCCCGTGGAGGTATGCAGCAACGCACCTTATCCCATTACCGCACATATCAGCTTCGGGGCCGTCCCGGTCGAAAAGGCGCATCTTAGCGTCCGCATCCTTCGATGAGGCGATGAATATCAGCCCGTCTGCCCCAATCCCAAAGTTCCGCTGGCAAAGCCTCTTTGCCAGCACCCCCCTCTTTTCTTCAGGAACGGGCGCGGCATCGAGCTCGTCTCGGATGATGAAATCGTTCCCGCAGGCCTGGTATTTGAAGAATTTAAAGTTCACCATGTCACAGTCTGCCATAACCACCTTCTACCAGCCAACCATCCCTTCCAACACCGCGTCGGGGACCATTCCTTTCTCTACCTCCGTTAAACTTTCGTCTATTACGTTAAGCGCATACTCCAGATCCCCCTCCGCGATGACCAGGGGTGGTTGTATTCGAAGGACTGAGCCACTGAAAGAGATAAGGAGAACCCCTTTTTCGTAACAGCGCCAACAGACCTTCAGCGCCTCCTTGACCGCCCGTTCTTTACTCTGGCGGTTCTTGACCAGATCGACCCCAATGGAGAGACCCTTCCCGCGGACGTCGCCGATCAGTTGATGGCGGTCTTTCATTTTTAGGAGTCGGTCCATAGCATATTGCCCTAATTTAGCGGACCGCTCCACCAGTCTCTCCTCGCGGATGACCTCAATCGTGGCCAGCGCAGCCGCACAGGCCACCGGATTGCCGGCACAGGTGAATAGATCGGCAGGGGGCTCCAGCGCTTCCAGGATGTCGGCCCGCGCCACCAGGGCAGAGAGGGGCATCCCGGAGGCGATCGCCTTGCCCATCACCACGATATCAGGTATCACACCCCAGTATTCAATGGCGAACCACTTTCCTGTCCGTCCAAACCCGGTCTGGATCTCTTCGTCCACTAAAAGGCTCCCGTGTTCCGTGCAGAATTTCCGCAACTGAGGAAGAAAGAAAGGCGGAGGGACGATGATCCCCGCATCCCCCTGGATCGGCTCGACAACGATGGCCGCTACCTCGTCAGGTGGGAGAATAGTTTGGAAGTAGCTGCTTTCGATCTGCTCCCAACAGAACTCCTCACAGGAAGGATAGTCTCTGCCAAAGGAGCAGCGATAGCAGTCCGGAAATGGGATATGATATATTTCAGGGAGGAAAGGTCCCATCTTCCGGCGCATGTTGGGGGTGATAGCCGAAAGGGATAGAGCGCCGTAAGTAGACCCGTGGTAGGACCGGAAGAAGGAAACAACCTTCTGGCGGCCGGTGTAGGCACGCGCGAATTTAATGACGCCATCGTTGGCATCAGAGCCGGAGAGGCCGAACCGAACTCGTTTCGGGAACTCGCCCGGCGTTAGCGAGACAAGTTGCTCCGCCAGGCGAACCAGGTGCTCATGATACATGTAGGCGGGGGTATAGTGGATAAAGGCCTTCGCCTGACGGGTAATAGCATCCACCACCCTGGGATGGGCATGGCCGGTGTTACTGACGGCCGCGCTCGCCAAAAGGTCGATATAAACCCTTCCATCCACGTCTGTAACTGTGGCGCCAGTCCCCTCTTGTACTACCAGGGGGAAATAGCTCACTCGAAATGCCGGGGGGATCAGGGTTTGATCCTTAGCCACTATCTCTCTACTTCTCATCATTCTGACTCCTTATATACTTATCCTTGATCTCAATGGTGTCGCTTAACCGCTTACCCAGCCGTTCTGCTGCATGATCGCCAGAGCACGCGACACGGTCTTTACCGGGATCCACTGTTTGAACTCCAGGCTCAACCGGACGGCGATCTCCTGTGGCGTGTGCTCCCCATCACACAGGTTGAGCCCCTCGATGGTCATCGCCCCGTGGGGGCCGGAGAACTCCTGCTCCAGAAAACGGCGATCTGCCGCTGGAAGCGTGCGGATAAGATAATAGGGGAGCGGTCCGACAAACGTCTTCCGTAGCCGATTCTCATTTGCCGGTGTGCCGGACTCCTCCTCCGCTTCGGCGGAAGGGTAGTGACGAAGGGCGGCGTGGGTCACTCGCAACGCCTGCCGATGGGCGGCACCGTCCCAGGCGATTCCCGCCTCCGCGAGGAGATCCTCAAAGCGCTCTACCCGCTCTTCCTCCCGGTGAAGGGCGAGATCAAGGAGTTCTGTCCCTACCTCCATGCCCCTCCCTACTGCGAGATCGAAGGCATCGGCAAGCTCAGCAATGCTGTGGTGCAGCAGCCATCCTGCCAGGCGATCTTTCTCCTGAGGGAGGAGGCTCGGGAGAAGGACGAGGGTGGCGGTGAGAAGGCCGACCCGCTTCAGTTGCGTCGGGTCCACCATCTCCAGGTCATCGAGGTGGGTGTGATGAAGCGGGTCGGCATGTCCAAACATCACCGCCGGGATCCCGAAGACGGGATCGGAGAAGACGATGTGATCGCTCCCCCCGCTCGGCGGGCCGATCCGCCAGTGTAGGGCGCGACGGCTTCCACACGGAGCGATTGTGCGCCGTTCATCGGCGATTCGTGCCAGAAGCGGTGCAAACCAACTGTTCAAGAGGGCTGGGCCCGGTGCCTGCGACACACAGAATGGCTCACCCAACCGCTCCGATGATTCTCCGACCATGTCCAGGTTGAGAACGAACAATAGTCTTTTCACCTGCTCGGGATGCGTAGTGACCCAGGGGAGTGTTCCGTAGAACTCGGGAACCCACAAGAAGCGAACTGTCTGTGCGGGCGCGATCTTCCCTGCTGCCGTAAGCTCGGCCAGGGTGCGGGCGATCTCAATGAGGAGTCCGCTCCCCGAGGCATTGTCGTTCGCCGAGGGACGGGGGTGGCATAGATGGGCGATCAAGAGGATCTCCCGCGCTTGTGGATCCTTCCCTGGAATCCAACCCTCCAGAACGTGAAGAAGCCCTGAGCTGAGGTCGGCATCGATCGTACCGGTGAGGCGAACCGGTCCAGCGTGCATGGCGGCGAGAAGATCGTCGGCTTGCCGGCGGGAGATGGAGAAACCGAGCGGGGTTCGGTCGGCCTGAGTAGCATCAGGCCAGAACCCGCCGTAGCGCACGAGGTCCGGCCACGCGCCGACCTGCTGCGGAGTCGGGTAGAGGATCACCCCGATCGCCCCGCGCTCCACGGCGAGCGGGGCCACCTCTCGCGGTTGCCCTGTCGCCATGACGAACTTCCCATTCACATCGACCCGCTCATAGTTTTGGGGTGAGTCGCCTTCGCCCACGTCCACTACCTCGCCTGTGGCTTCTCCCCCGCGCGCCTGGGCAATCACCCCGTGCGGCATCTCATCGAACCGCATCAAGGGCTGCTCCTGGGGAGCGACCTGGCGTAGCGATCCGCTGCGCACGTTCCAGGCGAGCGGGGTAGTCCAGGAGAAGGTCTTGTGCCTTCCATCGGCCGGGTAGGCATGGACCTTGCACGGGATATCCATCCGGTCGAGGGTCTCCTTCACTTGTGTCAGGGCAGCGAAGAATCCGGGTGATCCCTGAATCCGGTGATGAGGGGTGATGCGGCTGACCTCCCCTTTGGCGCGAATCCCGGAAAGCTTGTCCGCTAACTCGGCGAGAATCTGCTCAAGCGTCATATAATTCTCCTTGTAGGCGTTAGTCTTATCGGCAGATACATCTATCTTTGGAAGAACAACCTTGACATTCAATATTTCCTGGTAAAGCGAATGTTTCTCACCCGTCCGGCATTCACGACAAAACCCTCGACCTCCCCGGCGTCGTTGCGGAGGAAATGGAGCATTACGCCCCCAACTCTGAAGATATCGCTCTGCGCCGGTTGCAGCGAATCTGGTGGAGAGTTTCGATATCTGGCGAACAGCTTGTCGTCCTCAAGCACAATCCGGTAGGTCGTTTGCAGCTCGGCGCTGAAATAATCCCCGACATACGCCGTCAACTGGTCGGCGGTGGGCGATACCACCTCGACCCGTTGCAAGGTATCCGGTTTTTTGCCTTCTATCAGCAGACGCACCGACCACGGTTGGTTCCGATCCGACCGCTCAAACTGGATCTCAATGCTGACCGGTGCCTCCACGGCACGAAACTTCAAGGGACTGACAGGTGCAAGTATAAATGCGAACCCGGACTTCTCAGCGGCCAGACCTTCCTCCTGCATGGATATCTTCAAGATCTCATTGGTGATAGGGCTGTGGTAGAGGCCGACCTTATCCTGGAGTTCTTGCGCCGGGAGCTCGATGCGCTGAGGCTCGACTGTGCCGTTCCCTCTCGCCTTAACCTGGTCGGCGAGATAGACATCGGCAACCTGCCGGGCAAGCTGACCGGGGTTGATGCTGCTCAGGTTGGCCAGGCAGATCACGGTGAACTCCTGCTCAGGAAAACGGATCATCTCCGCTCTAAAGCCGACAAAGGCGCCGCCGTGGCTGACCATTCTCATCCCGTTGTAATCCCCGATTATGAGCCCGAAGGCGTAATCCAGTCTCTCGCCGCTATTGAGAGTGCCTGGCGTCAGAACCTGCGCCATTAGATTGGCGTCTCCTTTACCCAATTTATTGTGATAGAAGTTCTGATCCCAAAGGAACAGCTCCTCCACCGTGGTGAAGATGCCACCGTCGCCCACCATATCCAGAGTAGTCATATTTATGCGGTAGTTGTCATCCCCTGAGGGGGAATATCCGATAGCGCGGTCCTTTACGATCATCGTATGGTCGTCATGAAAGTGGGTCTTCTTCATGCCCAGGGGGTTGAAAATGTTCTCCGCGGCGAATTCGTGCAGAGATTTGCCGCTGGCCCGTTTGACGATCAGCGAGAGCAGAAAATACCCGGTGTTGCTGTACAGGTACTGATCCCCTGGCTTGAAGTTGAGCTCCTTCTGCCGCGCCAGCATCTCGATCACTTCATCATTGGTGTAGTGATCGGCATCGCTCATACCCGCCAAGCTCATCAATTCGAGGTAATCGCGGATGCCGCTGGTGTGATGAACGAGGTGCCGGATGGTGATGGGAGATTCATATACCGGCATCTGCGGCAGGTAATCCCGGATGTCATCGTCGAGCGCAATCTTCCCCTGTTCTGCCAGCAGCGCGATACAGATCGCTGTAAATTGCTTGGATGTGGAGGCGATGTCGAAGACCGTTTTGGAAGAAATAGGGATAGCGTGTTCCAAATTGGCCATTCCGCAGCCACGGCTGTAAATAAGCTCGCCGCTCTTGATTATCCCCAGGGCACAGCCGGGCGAGTCCGGCCTGTCCCAGGCGGCGAACAACCGATCTACTCTGGCAGTTAGGGATTCCAACATTTTCTCGTATCCCCTTTTTGCAGCTCGGCACGGTTTTTCTGCCTGAATTCCAACAACGCGCCTTGATCATTCCCCCAAGAAAATCCGAACCTCTGTCATGCCCAAGCGCTAGCGGCGTCGGGTGCGCGCAGTGTCGGGCGGGACGGTTTTCCGAAGGTGGCACCTCATCTAAGGGGTTGTTACTCGTGCCTTGATGCGGCCGCCTAATCGAAGCCAGGCGATATTACCGTCCTGATTGCGTAAGAATTCGCCTCGGGCATCTTTCATCGGCTGATCCAGCACAACCATTCGGTCTTTGTCGTAAAGTGCTATTCGTACTGGTGGGGGAGATGGCGGTGGCGGTGAGTCCGGTGTCGGGAAACCGCCTTTGGAAGTCACTTGCAGTATAAGCCCCCCGTCCCGAAGATTGATGTCACACACTGCCATAGCCGAGTCATATCGGCCGACGTAAGCAGTCAATCTTTCCTCAGGTAAGCTTAAAGGGACAGCCCCAGGCCAGGAAACCCCAAGATACTCTTTGACTGCCACTTTGAATACATCCTGACAGAGCTGATCACCTCGACTGCTGTTGGTGAAGGCAGCATAGGCAAACTTCTTAGCGGGTGATATAGTGAAGGCCGTTATCTGACCATTCGTGCCGCCGCCGTGTTTGATGAACTCAGTGCCTTCTACCGCGTCAATAAACCAACTCAGGCCCATCATACTTATCCCGGTGGCAGAAAGCATGGGGGTCTGCATCAAGTTGAGCGACTCGGCGGAAAGCAGGCGTGTGCCATTTGGGACATCCCCCATATGGAAACGCGCATATCGGAAAATATCTTTGATATTGCAGATAATCCCACCAGCGGGGGCGGCGGATCGAGGGATTGCCCAGGGGCGGGCTACCTTCGGTTGTTCATCAAGCACCTCGTGACCCACGGCGAAACGGTGTGTAATAACATCTTCCGCAAAGAAGAAGGACATTGATAGGCCAAGCGGCTCGAAAATAAGTTCCTTCATTGCCGCCTCGAAGTTTTTGCCCGTGACAGCCTCGATGACACGGCCAGCCAAATAAAAGCCCGAATTGTTGTAAGACCATACTTCACCGAGCGGAGTGAGTTGTTGTAGGTCAGCTAATTTGCCCACCATTTTGGCGAGCGCATCTTCGCCGGGGCCAAAGTCGTTGAAGTAATCACCGACCCAGCCGCCAGTATGGGTCAACAAATGACGCATGGTGACTTGTGCTGTGACCGCTTCATCCGCGAGGCGTAGGTCAAGCAAGTAGGTGCGAAGAGGAGCGTCGAGCTCGAGCTTGCCCATCTCGACCAGCCGCATAATAGCAGTAGCAGTATAGGTTTTAGTATTTGACCCTATTTGAAAGAGCGTGTCCGCGGTGACGGGTAGGGGGTGTTCAATACTCGTTACTCCAAAACCGGCAATGTGCTCTTTATCCTCATGCAAGATACCCACGGTCACACCGGGTACTGGGAAGCGTCCCATGCTATTGACAACTTCTTCACACACGCGTCGAAATTTAGTATCAGAGATATTGCGGAGTACGTCTTTGTCAATCATTGTCTGCTCCTTTTATCGAGACCGTCCAGGGATGAATGGGCACTATCAACCAGAACCGCTATATGAAACGTCTTAAATATTTGCACATAGCAAGACTGTGGTTGCTCGGACCCAGTATTGGACGTAATAGTTTAGTTTCTCCAAAAGCTAGGTTCATTATACCACATTTCATCAAACCTGTCAAGCACAATTTTTGGAAAAAC
>QLUN01000109.1 GCA_018725455.1 Chloroflexota bacterium | reverse complement strand
CCACTGTCTAGCCAAGTCGATTCAGGATGCAGGGTGCTATCAGTTCCGGCTCTGGCTGGAGTATTTCTTACCGAAATATTCCAGGATGACCTCAAAAATGTATTCAGGGAAGGTCGCTGCTTCAGACACCCAGAGAACACATAGTTTTCCCTCGATTTCAAGGTCACGGCAGTGAATATCTGCCCAGTTAACGGGCTCATCGTTGAACTCTTTAAGGGTTGCCAATAGCTGATCAGCAACAACTGTGATAGTCTCCGGGGTTGGTGTCATTAGGAATAACTGGGGAGTGAATTACTGGCGATCTCAAAAAAAGCGGGTTGGATAGCTCGCTTGGTTTCCACCAGATCAGAGGCTCCGTTATAGAGCAGGTTGTCTGAGGCTTTAAGCCAGCGTTGGGGTTTACCGGATGCCCCGGCTTCCGGGATGCGCAGCCCTTCAACTAGCCAGCCCACGGTGTCTCTACGTAGGCGATCAAGAGAGGCGGAATAGGTGTACCCCATATCCAGGGCGGCTTGCCTGTGTACCGCTGCATGAACGCTCTCATCACTGGAAATATCAGCGCTGATGATGCCCAATCCGACACCCCCAAACAGTCTTAGGATCGGGAGAATCACAAAAAAGACTGAGTTTTCTAGAACAAAAGCCTTAGTGAGGGGATGATCGGGGTGGTCTAACCAGGCTTGGTGCAGGGCTTTGGCTTCGGACTCATCTGAGGGAGTGGCAAAGGGGTAGGTCTTAGCCGCCATCCCCAGCACCTGATCGTGGCGCTCTTCATCCGTGATGTTCGATCTAAGGCAGTCGATAGCGCTCTGAGGCAAGTTTGTAGACTTCAGTGAGTCTTCAAGCCATTCAGCAACTTCAAGCTCTAGGATGCGTAGTGAGAGGGCTTTACCGACGAGGGATTCAGCCCCTTTGACGATGGGCATGGGATCGCCGCAAGTGGGTGTCCAAGGTCTTTTTCTGTTGAGCTGCTTGGCATAAAAGTCCATGAGAAGGTATCTCCAGAGTGAAAGTATTGTCCAATGCGTAGGGGGTAAAAAAGGGGGGAGAGACCCCCTCACCCCTTATTCAGCACAGGAGCTACATTCTGAGCTTAGATCGCAGCTTTGGATAACGGTTTTATCGAGCGCGTCTTTTTGCTGTACTAGCAAGCGGTAATAGATATTCCAGAGATCCGAGTTAAACCAGCGGGTTAGGAACTCCTGATCAACGGGCTGGGTATCCCAGATATTAAATGAAATCGCGTGAGCCTGACCTGTCGCCTTGATTGTTTTCTGCCAGCAGTCAGCTAAACGGAAGTAAAGATCAAAGCCAACCTCTTCAGCGGTTTCAACACGCGGGTGGTGGCTGTAGGCTTGGATGCCAAAGGTGCCGGAGTAGCGATCAACGTCACGGGCAATAGGTGGGGAAATCTCAGGGGTAGTGGTATACCCTTCCCTGTCCTCATAGCGGTAGGCACATGAGGCTGTGGGGGCGATAGTTAGGGATCGCTCCATACCCATGCGCCTAGCGTAGTTGGCCGCTGTTTCAAGGCCGTGAATGAGGTGAAAAGCAAGCTGGGTGGGCTTGTCTGACGTGAGTGGACCACGGCTCAGCAGTGACTCCCACGCTTCTACCAGCTCTTTATAGGTGATTCCCTCAAGTGCCAGTAAGGAACCTAACCCGATCACCCCTAAACCAACCTGACGATCCTCATAGGGGTGAAGGTAGATTTCAGTATCGCCTACCCCAGTTGAAGGGTGAATGGCACAGAGTAGCTTCATGATGTTGCACATCTGGTCAGGGATGTCAGCAACGTTCTCTACTGCCCCAAGATTGTGGTGAAGTAGCAAACAGGTACCCCGTGAGGGAATGGCGATCTCTAAACAGACGTTGGAGAATAACCGTTTTCCCTTGGCATCAAACCGTTTCTTTGCCAACCAGACTTGACCCGCGCTAATCTGCTTACACAGCAAATCTAGGTAGGGAAGCTCCAAGAAATCTTCACCCACATCAAGGCAGCGTTTAGCCCACGGAAGCTGCTCAGGTGTTGCCTCCAGGTAGGGGAGGACTTCAGGATGATCGCTGTCTAAGTGAATCGTGATCGCACCGTTCTTGAACGTGCCACCGCGCCGCAGCACACCATTTATGGTGCTGTAGACCGCCGCAAGGGTGACAAAGCCTGGTTCGGCGGCGTAGTCGGCAATGGCTTCGTAGATTTCAGCAAAGCTTTCGGGGCCGCTGGCAACCAGGCCGCGTTCGTTGGCGGTGCCTGCGGGTCGAAGGGCAGAAAGATCTACAAAGATGCGGGCGCCCATGCCATCGCGCAGCAGTTGATAAAACCAACCCCACGACTGCTCGATGCTGGCGCGGCACTGCCAGGGACGCTTTTCAAGATCTCCCTCCATGGAGTCTGTGACTTCGATCACATAGTCGTATTCGTGTATGGTGGGGAGGTTCCCACTCCAGTCAATCGTGAACTGATTGATTTCCATGTGCGATGGGTATTGCACATCGTTCAAATAAAGAGCCACGCCTGCGGCATAGCGGAGAGCTTTGGAGGTGAACAGCCAGCTCTCGGTTACGTCCGTGACGTTAAGAACGGTGCAGCTCACGGGTAGTCGTCCCTCGGGTTCTCTTAGCCAGCTCTCTATGCGGCCCGTGAGGGCTACCGATGGGTGCTGAGCCATACTCAGTAGTTGCGTTTTATGCATTGCCGTGTCCCGTGTAATGCTTATTTCGCTTGCTTCAGTCTAGTGCTTAAAGAGATGTGTGGCTAATTTGGTGGGCTTACAGATTTGGACAATTCTTTGATGGCGCAAAAAGAGCTGGGTGTCTCCCAGCCCTAAAAATTAAACAGCTAGTCCTGGAATTTCCTTGACGGTCTTGGCCGCCTCCTGAGCCTTGCTGAAGATTTCAGTAAAAAGGTTGTCGGGCAGCACGTCATGGGCAATGTTGATAAACTCACGCTCAATCACGCCCTGGCGACTGCGGCGAATCTCACCATCTAATTGACGGATGCGACCCGCAAGCCGATCTCGAATGGCTAAATTAAACCGCAAAGCGCCACGGCAACGGCGATACCAGTCACTTGCAATCAGCTCCGCCTCGTCGCTGGTGGCCTTTGCAGCCTCGATCTGAGCGCGAATAACCTCAATGGTTTCTTCGATCTGCCCCCTAGCGACCATCAATTGCTCCATTGAATATACCGATAAGTCCGTGTCTGGAGTTAGGTCTCGGCTGTCAATAATCATAATTCCTCGCTTCTCTTGTGTTTATATGGGTGCGGGCTGTCGCCAGCTAGTCAATTATAGCTGGTTAAACCAAGTCTTTTGACATACTCCCACAGCTAAAGCACGTGGGCCTTACGGCAGGCGCCGCAAACTTCCCACCGACTAAAAGGGAACCTCATCAAGATCGACCGTTGGCGGTTTTGGGGAAGTGTAGCTACTTTGCTGACTACGTTCTGAGCTGCTTGAATGGTTGTGGCTGGTTATCTGATCGCGATCCGAGTCTGAACGCCGTTCAACGAAATCAAAGGAGTTGACGATGATTACGGGCTTGGTGCGCTTTTCACCCGTGCTTTTATCTGCCCAGTGATCTTGTGTTAACTCACCATGAATCAGTATCTGGTGGCCTTTCTCGAAGTATTGGCCAATGATTTCAGCCGTTTTGCCAAAGCTCTTGACGGCCCACCAGTCCGTAACCTGCTCACCCTTAACCTTGCGGTTAACGGCAATACTGAACTCACAAATTATCGTCCCTGACTCGTAGTGCAGAGCTTCGGGGGTTTTGCCAAGGGTACCAAGAATGGAAATGTTGCCAGTCATTAGAACTCTCCTAAGTAAAAAGTGTTTAGTTACAGATCGCGCCGTAAAGCCCACCCTCTTTAGAGGTGGGATATAAGGCGCTACTTAGCTCTCTGC
>QLUN01000108.1 GCA_018725455.1 Chloroflexota bacterium | reverse complement strand
AGCTTGTAGCACATCCCGGGCGGATTTCTTCTGGACGGGGAGTTCGACTCTCCCCCGTCTCCACCAATCAGCGATTCCCCTGGCCAAGATAGGACGCAGGCAACAGTGCCGAGACAACCCATTGCCACTTGTTCCGCGTCAAAATAGATTTGCACTCTTTTATGGTTTTCTGCTTGAAATCAAGTCCTTAGATAGAAGGGGAAAGGCAATGCTGCATTCTGGTTATGTAAAGTGGCCGCTCGTGTGAAGCTGAAGTTTACATAATAGTTATAGTGCGACCCAAACCGGCGCACCGATAGCCCCCTCCCCCTAACCCGGCCTGGATGCCAACTCCGAGTTATATACACGCCATTGCGCTGATGTAATGAGATGATTAAAGCGGAGGCTCCGCAAAGCCCGAGAATAAAAAGCGTAGCGAACAGAGACGCGGAGGGCGATATCGAGCGACCAAGCTAATGAAGGGTGGATTCAGACAAAGAATTATCTTTCACATCAGGAAATTCCTCGGAATGAATGTCTTCCTGTGTGATAGTTGCAAGTGGGACTGGCGCAGCGCCTGTCACCATCCGGAGCGTCCCAATGCAACCCGATGCCCGGATTACGAAAGGCGATAGTTTTCCTATCCGTCCTGTTTGTAGTCATAGAATCCCTTGCCTGTCTTGCGTCCCAGCCAACCGGCAGTAACCATCTGCTTCAGCAAGGGCGGTGGAGCAAACTTGGCATCCTTAAACTCCTCGTACATCGCACAAGCAATGTAGTAGGTCGTATCCAGCCCGACAAAGTCTAGCAGGGTCAGTGGACCCATAGGGTGGTTCAATCCGAGCTTTATCCCGGTATCGATGTCCTCTTTGCTGGCAAGACCATTGTCGAGAGCTCGTATTGCGTCAAGCAGAAACGGGATGAGGAGCAAGTTCACAATGAACCCCGGAGTATCCCTGGCGATAACTATCTCCTTGCCCAACGACTTGCTGAACCCTATGGCCGTGTTCATCGTTTCTTCACTGGTAGCGATTGTTCGGACCAACTCGACCGGTCTCATTACCGGTACCGGATTAAAGAAGTGCATTCCCAATACCTGACTCGCTCGCTGCGTTGCCATAGCTATTTCGATAATGGACAGGCAAGAGGTGTTGCTGGCCAGGATGGCGTGTTTGGGGCAGATGCTATCCAGTTCGGAAAATACCTGCCTCTTTAACTCCATCTTCTCGATTATGGCTTCAATTACCAGATCGCAGCCATTGAAATCGCTGAGCTTGGTTGTCCCTTTCAGCCGGCTCAGAATTGCCGCTTCGTCCTCCTTGGTCAGCCTGCCCTTCTGGACACTCCTCGCCAACTGGGCATTGATCATCCCCAGACCCTTATTCAGGAGTTCCTCATTGACCTCCGAAACCACCGTTTCGTAGCCGGACTGGGCACAGACCTGCGCAATGCCCGAGCCCATTAGCCCACAACCCACTACACCTACCTTCTTGATCTCCATTACATCCTCCTTTTTATTGCTGAGGGGATAGGGGCGAATTTATTTGCCCCGTGGTGGGAGGCTAAAGCCCCCCCCTACCCAGCCTGCTGTTTACTCTCCTTTGTACTGCGGCTTCCTCTTCTCCGCGAAGGCACTGATACCCTCTTTGAAATCCTCGGTAGTCGTGAGCCCGGCGAAGAAGGATTCCTCCAGACGGAGTCCGTCATCCAGGCTCATGTTCATTCCCCGGATCATGGCCTCCTTGGCGGCCCGTATGGCAATGGGGCCATTTTCGCATATCCTGGCGGCCCATTCCTGTGCGGTGCTCATCAGTTCCGCTGGAGCAACCACCTTATTGATCAAGCCGATGCGGTATGCTTCCTGGGCATCTATGGGTTTTCCCATAAGCAATATCTCGGCCGCCTTACACCAGGGGAGCATCCGGGGCAGTCTTTGCGTACCTCCCCAGCCGGGTATCAGCCCTAGAGAGACCTCCGGTGTGCCAAAACGAGCGTTCTCTGCGGCTATCCTGATATCGCAAGCCAGAACGATTTCCAGTCCACCACCCAGTGCCAACCCATTGATGGCCGCAATAATTGGCTTCCAGATGTTCAGTCCCCGCATTATTCCTGGTGGGAGCGCAAAAGACTTATCGGCCAACCGGGGGAGCATCTGCTTTATGTCTGCACCGGCAGAGAATGCCTTTTGCCCCGCCCCGGTGATGATAGCGACCCAAACATCAGGGTCGTCCCGGAATCTTATCATAGTATCGCTGAACTCCTGGTAGACCTCGGGACTGATCGCATTGAATGCCTCAGGACGGTTGAGGGTTATGGTGGCCACGTGATCACTTTTCTCGTAAACAACCAGCATTGCTACCTCCTTTCCTTGTTCTATTGATTAGATATGCCCTGCTCTCCCGTTTGCAACCCAGTATCTCCAAACGTCCAGTATTATGTCAAGTTCCCCTACTCGCCCAACAAGTTTTGAGTATCGAGTATTGAGTTTAGAGGATTGGCCTATCCCTGTCTCACAAATCTACTCATGTCTCCGGACTTGAACGAGATAGGGACTACATCATTCATGGTGAGCACCCCCGGACGGGCATTTATTACCGTTGGTATGAGATTTACCACCATGGCCACGGTGCCTTCATCGCCCTGCCAACAAGGGCTGATCCTCGCCTCGATCCTGGGGATTCCCTCAATCCGAACCTCATCGAATGAAGGGGTAGCTCCCAGGAAGGCGGTGAAGAACAGGTAAATCTTCCTCTCTCCTTTTACTATACCGTAGGCTTCCTGTCTTGCGCCCTTCACCTGCCCCTTCTTTACGGTATAGAATGGAGAGCGCACCTCATCCTCGGCTATTACCGCTTCGGCGCTTTCCACCGTTATCTCATCCAACTCCCAGCCTAGAGCATCCGCTATAAGGCAAATCGATTCCTCAAGCCCCACGTGTCCCGTTATCTTCCCCTCTGCTATCGCCTTCTTAAATTCCTCGGGCTCCATCGAGGCCCCTATTTTCTTCTGGAACGGCTTTCTCCGTGAGATAGCGTCCATTTGCCTTATCACCGCAATGCTTTTTACTTCGGTGCATCCCGCGCTAAGCACCGCCGGCCGGACGTCCATCAGTAAACCGGGATTGATTCCGGTGCCGAGCACGGTCACATTGTTCTTCTTCGCCAGCTCATCATATTTTCGGGTCAATTCCTTATCCCTGAAATCGGGGAAGGTAAGTTGTTCGCAGGTTGATATCACATTCACCCCGCTCTCGATCGCCGGTTCAATCTGTTGGAAGATATCTTTCACGAAAGACGTGGTAGAGTAGATCGCTATATCGGGCTTGGTTTCGGCAAACAACTTTCTGGGGTCATCTGAAACCGGTATTCCCAGCTTCTTGCCTACCTCGGCTACCTGACCAAGGTCTTGTCCGACGATCTCAGGCTGGATATCGAGTGCCCCAACGTATCTGAGCCCTCTCCTTTCATTTACTATATGCCGCACTATTCTTGAGCCGACCGGGCCCAATCCCACATGAACTACCTTGATCTCCGGCATTTTCTCCCCTCCTGAAAAATAATCCCAATTTATGCATCTAGCTTCATTTTCGTGTTATTTTCACGATGACTCAGATACTTCGTGCATTATCTGGGATAAACACAAAGTCAACTAATAGTTAAAACTCCTGGCCTCAGTGATCCCGGCGCATTCGCTTAAGGATAGCATCCCGGTAAGTTCTGGATAGATCCTTGCTATGTTTCCGCATTCGCTGACGCCGTTTCCGCTGCCGCTCCTCGCGCCGCTCCTGGCGGGTCTTTTCCTCGGACAAGCTACACCTCGACTCCCCTATCGCCGAATGTTCAATGTTTGTATTGCAAAACCACTCCGAGCGGCTACTTACCCTGACTGGATTATAGCAGATGGCTTGAGCTGAATGCTACTGTTTTGCTAGGCTCTACAGTGGATTAACCTAGAACCA
>QLUN01000107.1 GCA_018725455.1 Chloroflexota bacterium | reverse complement strand
CGCTCTCAAGAAGGCCCTCGCTGGTGCCCCCTTCATGCCGCTGCCGGATGGCACCTGACTACTCTTAAGGATATGTTCACAGTGCGATTCCTTCAATGTTTGTTCTGGTATTGCCCAGCACTCATGGAGTATATCTTGTCCTCGCGAAGGCGGGGAATGGTGGTGACGTCAGCACCCCCGGTTCGTAGCAAAGGGGGCTACCTGAGTAGTTACAAAGCAAATTCCTATCTAAGCATCTGCCGTTTCTCCGCTGCCGAGAAGAACCCGGCGATCGTGCACGTAGCCAAGGCTGGGAAGGGCGCGATAGCTTTGCAGCCCGTCTGTGATTACAACTGTACCGGGCTCCACGGCTTCCTCTACGAAGGGCAGCAAACTCTCTCCGGAGGAGTCCTGCACCCGGCGCATCCGAATACGGCCGACGGCCCGGCCGCGTACCTCGGCGGCAATGGCGACCAATGCTTTGTTCCCCACTCGTGGAATACCCCCTTCACAGCAATCTTCCCCTCTCTGCGGTCAGAGAATCTGCCTCGCCGCACAAAGTTGTGGCCAAACAAGTGGAACAGTGACACTAAGACAGACAGAGCGTGTGCTTGCGCCATGTTCTCATGGCGTGTCTCATTCCGTCCAAACTGCTATTCCTTCCAGCAACACTTGCTCCATCCACACGAACCATCTTCGGGGCCATAGGAAGCTTGGCCGGAGTCCTCTGAAAAAAGCCTGACAATAACCGGTATCTCAAATGTCACGATTCTCACCTCCTTTCTCCTCCGTCTTCCCCAACAAGGGTCATAGAATCCCTGCGGGTAGACCCTTGAATCTGATCGAGTCAATGAGGGCCTTTCGCCTGTGGGCTATCTCGCACACAAAGGCAATCGGCACTTCCGGGTCGCCGTTCTCGAGTTCAAAATCTGCCGTACACTGTTCGCAATACCTGAATGAAGAGCAGGTGAGGCACGGGAACTTGTCCGACGCCTTCTTGTTCACAAACTCCAAGGCGAAGTGGTTCCAGCCGTCTCTAAAGGAGCCTCTGAGCAGGTCGTAACCATAAAGCCGCTGTCGAGTACACGGCCGAAGGATGCCTTCAGCAGATATGAAGAAACTCTGTTGGCTGGGATGGCACAGATATAGACACTTGTCCTTCAGCCTGGTGCCGACTCTCTGTTCGGATGTGTCAAAGGCCACCCTCTCCCAAAAGGTACGCCTGTCCTCATCGTTCACATCAAACCAGAAGGCTTCATCAGCAGTGATCCTGTAGTCAAGTGGTTTGGGGGTTCCGTCATTCATGGGGCGAAGCCTGAATGAATACCTGAAGCTCACACCCAACTGCTTGGCAAACTCTCTGATCTGCATGATCTCATGCAGATTTTGCCTCATACCAACCGCCTTCAGCTCAAACTGGATGCTGTTTCTCTTGAGGAGCTCAATGCCTGAGATGAACCGCTTGAAGCTACCACGAACTGCAGTGACAGTCTCATAGGTATCTTCTGTCCGACCGTACATGGTAATGCTAACCAGAGACACCGGGCAATCCAGGAAAACATTTACGATTCTCTTCGTAATCAACGTGGCGTTGGACAACACCGAAACAAGAAGGCCTTTGCTGCGTGCGTATATGTAAATGTCTTCAAAGTCAGGGCGCAGCATCGCTTCTCCACCTGTGAAGAAAACGTGCAGAGTACCTTCATCCACGACCTGATCCAGGATCCGTGTTACTTCGTTGGTGGTCATGGTCCGGTCGTTCCTGCAAGGTGCTCCGTAACAGTGGATACACCTCAGGTTGCATCTGCTCGTAAGTTCAATCCCACCGGCTATGGGCAAGCGCCGATCACCAAAATGCCTACTTATGAAGTCTGCAATAGATTCAGACCTGACCGGGCTACAGGAAACGCACTCCACAGGCAATTACCCTCCCGTTGTCTTCAACTCCGGTGAACGAAGATCCCCTCAGACGAGGGGTAACTACCGCCCCGCCCCCGCCGCTACGGTATCAGGGATAGCCTCGAGCAAGCCAATATCAACCAGTTCTTGAACAAAGGTCTGGATTCCTGCCCAGGCCTCCACGTCCCGTTCAACGCCGAAATGCTGCGCGATCTTTTGAACCAAGGCATCGGGGGTAGCGCAGTTCTCAGCTTCATTCCATATGTGGGCACCCATCTGGTTGAGATAGAAGATGTCATTGCCCACTCTATTCCTTCGCACAGGGACCAGGAAGCTTACCCCCCCGACTGTTCTCAACAAGAAAGTACTGGTTCGCTTCATGCTTGTGCCCCCTTGCGCTTCAGTTTCATGGTATCACTACAGTGCAACCCTTGAAGGCGGAGCAGACCGGCGCTGGCTAAAAAACTCCGACTGAAAGTACAGCTTAAGTGCCAAGTTTCCCGTTCTGTCCATAGCAAGCGCAAGGCACCTGGCTCTGAAACCCTTTTCCCCAAAAAACCTGAACACATCATCTGTGGTGCCGGGAGGATAGCCCAAAAACTTGCATACTTCCCGGTTCAATTCGATCAGGCGGGGGAGGTCGCAGTCAAACGGAAACCAGTAATACACCTTGAACAAGCTGGTTCTATCCCTGTAGTAGTTGCAGCCAAGCAACTCGATCCTTCCGCCAAGATGTTGAATTCGGACCGAACACCGAGCAAGCGTACCCCAATGGGCCTGGAGCCCCAGAGTTGGCAACAGACACCGGAGTAGTCTCATGTTCCGATTCCAGTCATTCACCCCTTCAATACAGTTGGGATCTGAGAATGTCCAGGCAAGGAAATAGACCTTCAGTTCCTCAATGTCGCCGTCCTCAACCGTCACACCTACGAAATGCAGGGGACACCTCCTGCTATCTAACTTGGACTGGATCAAGTCTGAAACCTGCAGAATCCCACTCAGTTGGTTCGTCCACCCCGTCAAACTCACAACCCTCTCCAGCAAGTGGACACTATTGCCGTTCTCCGTTCGGAAAACAAGGCGCTGCCTGGCGTCTGGGTTGCCTGATAGCAAAGACACACTAAACGATAGGTCGAGAAATCGGAGGTTGTCGTCATCCCGCAAGATGTTCAGACTGCGGTCAGGTAACAGGGGCCCAATCCTCTCCACCAACGCCTTTTGTAATGTGGTCTGTTCCTTTCTGGAGGCCGTAGCATCGGGCACGAGATAGCACTTCACATCACTGATACCGTTAACGCAAAAATCAATGCCAATGTACGCCAGCTCTAGTCCAGCAACCATTGTCGGTGTCTTACTTCGTATGGCAACACCGAACGCAACTCCGAATTCTTCCAGAATGCCTGAGACTCCCTGCAATTCGAACACCCCTCCTGTATCCCAACCCAACCAACTAAGGATTCTCGTAACTGTTCAGCCCGTCCCGGCAAGATCCAGTAGTGCGCTTCTTCTGCCCCCCCCCGGAATTCCTCCTTCCCGGCCAAATTGGGCCTTTCGGCCTTCAATGTTTAGAAGATAGACCAAGGCGTCTTCAGTAAGACGCAAGCTATCTCCACGGGTGAAGGCGCTGGACTGAGTAGCCAGGGCCATCAATAAATTAAGTATAGCACGGAAAATCAGAAGTATCGTAACAGTTTAGTTTCTCCAAAAGCTAGGTTCAGTATACCACATTTCATTAAACCTGTCAAGCACAATTTTTACAACAGTTTAGTTTTTCCAAAAACTTTCAACCACTCCGATCCCCGCATTCGCGAGGACAAGTTTATCGTAACTCCTCGACACGACGCGTTGCCTTGATCGCAACCCGACCCGAAAAGTCTCCAGTTTCTTATTCCCCTCCGCTTACGATTACCCTCATTATAACCCCCTCCCGGGAAAAGTCAAGGGCTTTTGATTTCCCTCTGGACTCCATCTTGTTTCTATGGTATCATCAACTTATGGAAAAATCAAGGGCTTTTGATTTCCCTCTGGACTCCATCTTGTTTCTATGGTATCATCAACTTATGGAAAAGT
>QLUN01000106.1 GCA_018725455.1 Chloroflexota bacterium | reverse complement strand
CATGTCTCCCGGCTAGCCAACCCTCCACATCAGACGTTCCGCCTTGATTCCGAAATAGCCTCTAAGTTCGGCTGTCTGGTCCTGGATGCCCTGCGCCATCAACCCACGGCTCATCCCTGGTCGCGCGTCATCCGCTTCCTGGGGGGCACTGTTATGCGTTCCCAGGCCAGCACCTCCCGAACCATGAACCGCCCCGCCAATCATGCAGCCGTCCTCCGTTCATCCTGCCATGCTGCAACCGTCGAGATTGCTTCCCTGACTTGTGCCAGGGTGTCCTCTGCATCGGCATGACGATGAGATTCACCGGAAAGACGGGAAGCCTTGGAAACCTGAACCAGCAACCCGCCCAACTCATGCAACTGCATCCTGAGGGCATGAAGGGCAGCAGCGTCGGGACCTCCCCCGCCATACCGGCGAACAGGCTGAACGTGTTCGGGGTCGGTCAGGTCAAGACGTTCGGCTAGAACAGAACGAACCCAGGCACCGAGGGTCAAGCCACGGGCTTTGGCTTCGGTGTCTGCCGCATCCCGCATGTCCCGGGACATGCGTAGGGGGATGGGGTGGCCAAGAGGTTCGCCGATACGCGAAGGACCTGAACGGCGGCGGGGCATGTCACTCTCTTCTCGATGCGACAGCCTCTTTTGAGGCCTCCATCTTCAAACCCGTCGCATGCCCCCGCCTGTACTCCGGATACTGAATATATGATGGGTCCAGCGGAAGACGGTCAACGCCGTCGCAAATACCGTAACATTCAACCTCATGCAGAAATCCAGCACGACATGCACGGTCGATTTGTTCGGCGTTGTCCTCCCACCATTCGTTTGAATATGGCATGTCTCCCTCCCATTCATTCCCAAGGTGCTCCAATCCTTGGGGGTCCACGGGGGGCTTTGCCCCCCTGGCCTGCCCGACGCGACAAGGGACCCGAAGGGTTCCGTAGTCGTGTCATGGCTGGCTAAGAAAAGAATAGGATATTTGCTTGAATAATACTATACAAATCAGGATTCTATCAACCGATTTACTCTTGAACTAAAATAGCATTGCTGAATTGAATGCCCCTAGAGAAATCGTGATTAAGAGGGATTCGAACGATATTTGACCCTGAATCATGGATAGGAATTTATAAATGGGTGCCCTGAGAAATGAATATGAGAGATGGAAACGGAGTCGGTTGAGGGTCAGACATTTCTGAAATCTGACGGTCGATATCATCAGGTACTCGCCTGAACCCATCTTCCGGTAAATTCGCTTTGGGCGCCCAATCAGGAATACACTAATCTCGTGTTTCCAATTCTTCCATAAGCTCTCGAAGGGCATCTCTCATGCCCTCAGGGTCACCGATATTCTGTTCTATCGTGCTCAGGACGTCAGGGACGACATTGAACTTATCCATCTCCCTGAGCGTCCCAGGACCGACATTCAGAACTTCATCAAGGGCCTTTTCCTCGACCTCGGGCGGGTCCAAGTCGATTCCAGAGGATGAGGCAGACTGACGCTTGCCCTTGGTCGATGAGACGTATTCACGCCAAAGGGCGACCCAACGGGAACCGTCGACCTCATTTTCATGGTCTTCAACTGCTCGGGCCAGAATTTCGAAAGGGGTCAATCCTGCCCCCTTTCCGCGCGCCCTTTTGTTGGCCATGGCGATGGATTCATAACAGGCGGCGGGGGTCACGGCGTACTTGGCCGCCTTCTTTGGGTCGTCTGCCCGTTCATAGTGCTGTGCGCCCTTTGCGCTGGTAAAGCCTTCTTTCAACAAGGCTTTCCGCCATCTCTCCGTGAGCTCTTCAGCCACATCCTCGGCCGAATGGTGGGGACCAAGGAAAAGGGCGATATGGAAATGAGGATGCCACCCCGCCTTGTCAGACCAGGTAAAATCATACCCTCTCACGAACTCGACACCCGACAGGTCTGGCCGTTCAACCAAGCCCCCCTTGGGGTCGATGAAGTTACCGGCGGTGCGCAGTTCATCGAACCAGCGCCCAGACGAAACACGGGACCAGGCTCGGGACATGGCTTTGAGAAGCTGGGGCAAGGGTGTGTTTCGCTTGTGCCGTGCCGTCAGAGTGATGAGGGTCATCGACCAGTTGCGAGCGACCATCGATTCAACTTGGGGGATGAGGGCCTCACCCCTGCGGGCCGCCACTCGGGGAGCACAAACAGGACACGCCCAAGGCGAATGGCATGTCATGACGCCCGATTGAAGAACCTTGCCGTCTTCATGGGAGCACGAAAAACGAGCCCTGCCAGGTCCGCCGTCTGGCATGTCGATAATGCCCAAACCACAACATGCCAGGGTGGCGTGAATGTCTCCGACCAGCTTCCGATTTACATGGCGGAACGGATAAGCGGCGGCTCTTTCCGCACGTTTTTGTTTTTCTCTTTCATCGTCAAATTCCCTATATTCTGGGGAATTTTCGATGTTTCTGGAAGAAAAAAGGAAGACTTGCTACCGTTTGTCAAGTCCTCGGTCCTGCGGACCTTCGTCTTGGTTTGGGTTAGCCTACCAATTTCAGGGATAGATTTATCAAAACTGACAGTAGACGTACTTTCATGACCCTGATTTTCAGGGTTCGAATGACACTCGAATGCACCGCTCAACTAAGAGCGGAGGATTCGGTCTTGATATATGCAGAAAATTCTGACATGATACATCCTGTTCCTTCGCAAGAACATGATACCGCCTGATGTTGGTAAAAACAAGCATCACGTGATAGGCGGGGGAAACCCCGCCTGTTTGCGTTTCAGGCTTAATTTATCTCAATGAGACTGTGGAACGGCGTCGGGAACCGCAACACCGATACCCGACGGCGTGAAGACGTATTTTGTTGTTTCTTTTAAAACGAGCTCAGCTCGGGTCTCGTCGGAAATTATTTCCTTGAGGCCATGGTTAATGCCCCCGTAGCGGTGAAAGAATGGCTGAATGAACTTAAAGCCGCTATCATCCCCAGCCGAGTAGCGACGATAAATCCAGTATGCAACCATATCAGCCATTTGCATCAGCCTTGATGCTTTTGAGTCGATAAACAGGGGAACTTCCGCAAAATTGCGAAGATTTCCGTTAGAATGTCCGACATGCTTAAAGGTGGAACTTAGATTTTGAATATAGGCCTCATCTTTTGATTTATCAAAAATCACCAGTCCCCGTTGAGGATTCTTATTGATATAGCATGATTTGAGATATCCATCGAACTCGACCGCGATTTTCTCAAATGCAATGGAGAGGCCATTTGAGTCGGCTGGGATTTGTGATTTTTCAATAACGACTGCGAACACTTTTATTCGCATCTCAGTACTACTCAGAAGGTTCAATGCGTCCGCTGTTGCCTGTATCCTGTCCTGCGGGCTGAACCTTCTCCATATTTCATCGCCGTTTCGCATAGGCGCGGCATGCAACTCAACAGCTGACGGATTGACAGAATTAAAGCGGGAGGCAATGGAATTCAAATGAGATTCCAGCCAGTGAGTTTGCCTCTCAAAGATACAAATACCGCCGAGCACAAAGAATTTATTACCTTTGTCGCCAAGAGAACCTGAGTCATCCAGATAGAGAAGAAACATTCCTATCTCCAGGAGGGCAAAAAAAAGGGCCGCACACTTGTGCGACCCTCGGATTTGGAGAGGCAGGTGAGGTAAACCCTCAACGCACACTCACTAGGAATTGTGCTCCCGACTCTGCACAC
Source organism: Chloroflexota bacterium (assembly GCA_018725455.1). GTDB lineage: Bacteria > Chloroflexota > Dehalococcoidia > SZUA-161 > SpSt-899 > BS503. The sequence continues at coordinate 300 of QLUN01000106.1, read as the reverse complement.
ACATAATCATGCTGCAAAAAAGTTGTCAACATAAATTGGGTGTCCGTCGCAAGCAGCACGACACGCGGCATTGAATCACCTAACCCACCTTCCGCGCGATATCCCTTGCTCGTTCGTTCATATAACGCGCAACGCTTTCCGTGTCCCGATGGCCAGACTGTGCCATGAGCTCCTTAAGATGCAGGCCAGCGCTGGCCATGCGGGAAATGGCCTCATGCCTCAGGTCATGCCACCTGAGAGGCTATTTCGGAATCAAGGCGGAACGTCTGATGTGGAGGGTTGGCTAGCCGGGAGACATGT
>QLUN01000105.1 GCA_018725455.1 Chloroflexota bacterium | reverse complement strand
CCTCCGGGTAGTGCAGGAACTTCTCGGACATGTTAACCTGGCCAGCACCCAGATATATACGCATGTGGGGCAAAGTCAAATGCGCACTCGGTACCTTGAAGCCCACCCCCGAAGCGATGATGAGAGGAGGGTCGTCTGCCTGTCTGCTGGCCAGACCGGCCAGATAAAGGAGAACTAAACATGAATTCGAGACTGGAAAAATTTCGTCACCGGCTTGAGGAGCTGGATGTCGTACTGATTTCCCAGGCGACCAACCGGCGTTATCTCACCGGGTTCACCGGCTCCGCCGGGTTTGCCCTTATCTCCCAGGAGGAAGCGGTCCTTGCGGTTGACTTTCGTTATGTTGAGCAAGCCAGGGCCGAGTCACCGGATTTTGAGGTCGTTAAGATCAAGGGCGAGTTTCCAGAATGGTTTCCGCAATTGATCTCCGAGCTCGGTGCGAGGGATGTCGGCTTTGAGAGCGATCATCTCACCCTGACCGCCTATCGACTGCTAGTCAGGGCAGCGAGAAGGCTTCCTCCAAAGGCCCGTCCCCGGCTTCACCCCACCAGTGGACTGGTCGAATCGCTGCGGTCTATCAAGACAGACGAAGAAATAAAGCTAATCGAAAAGGCGGCCGAGATGGCCGATGCCGCCGTGGAACATACCAATGCCATCCTTGAACCAGGGATAACGGAAAAGAAACTCGCCTGGGAATTAGAGAGGTTCCTTCGGGAGAAAGACAGTGAAAGGCTGCCCTTCGAGATCATCGTGGCCTCAGGGCCAAACGCCGCTCTGCCTCACGCCCCATCCACCGACCGCACTATCCTTCAGGGTGAACCGGTAGTCATCGACCTTGGTGCGCGGGTGAAAGGATATTGCAGCGACATAACCCGCACCATTTGCCTCGGAGAACCAAACGATGCCCTCACCCGGATATACAGCATAGTCCAGGAGGCTCAGCGTTCCGCTCTGGAGAAACTCCGGGTGGGGATGGGAGGGGGGGAGGCGCATCAGATGGCGAAAGAAGTCATTGCGCAAGCCGGTTACGGTGAGGCATTCGGGCATGGTCTGGGACATGGCATCGGGCTGGATTCTCATGAGAAGCCCCGGCTCGGCCCGAAGTCGACTGACATCTTAGCCGAGGGCATGGTTTTCACTCTGGAGCCGGGGATATATCTCGATGGGTGGGGAGGCGTGAGAATCGAGGATATGGTATTATTAGAACAGAGCGGTCCCCGACTTCTCACCCATGCAAGGGGGTCAGGGATTCAGGAGGCAGAATGATAACTGTTACCGAAGCCAGAAAGGGCGTAACCATCGAGTTGAACGGACGCCTTTACACCATTATCGAATATCAGCACATTAAGATCGGGAGAGGCTCAGCTCAAGTCAGGCTGAAACTCAAGGATATTCGAGCGGATCACACCATCGAGCGCACCTTTCAATCGGCGGAGCGACTCAAGCAAGTTGAGGTCGAGAAACGTCCCGCCCAATACCTGTACCAGGATGGTAATTTTCACTACTTCATGGACCAGGCCACCTTCGACCAGATTCCACTCAGCGACAAGCAACTGGGAGATGCTGTAGGTTACCTCAAGGAAGGCCTGATAGTTCAACTCTCCAGATACGAAGGGGGGACAATCGGCATAGACCTACCCATAACTGTTGAACTTAATATATCTGACACCGGGCCTGCTTTCAAGGGAGATACCGCCACCGGGGGCACCAAGCCAGCTACACTGGAAAGCGGCATAATAGTGCAGGTCCCTCTGTTTCTCAAGAGGGGTGACATTATCCGGGTTGATACCCGCAAGGGAACATATGTAGAAAGAGCGTAGACATGAAAGTTGATCTACACATCCACACTTGTTACTCTCCCGATTGCAATTCATCCCTCGAAAGCATCATCGATCGATGCCAGAAGTTGGGAATAGGCTGCATCGCCATAACCGACCACGACACCATTGAGGGGGCACTCAAGATGAGGCAGATGGCCCCCTTTCCGGTCATCATTGGTGAAGAGGTCATGAGCTCCGATGGCGAGATCATGGGATACTTCCTCACTGCTGAGATACCCGCCGGCCTTCCCGCTGAAGAGGTAATCAATCGAATTAAAGCCCAGGGAGGCTTGGTGTGCTTGCCTCATCCCTTCGATGGCTTCGGCAGATTTCCACTTGAGGCCTCAAAACGGGAGTCCCTGCTTTCAGAGATCGACATTATCGAGGTCTTCAACGCTCGCTCGCTCTCCCTGAGTTATTCTAAGAAGGCTCGCACCCTTGTCCGGCAAAACGGGATTCTGGCCAGCGCTGGCAGCGATGCCCATGCGCCCCGGGAGATTGGCAAGGCCTACGTGGAGATGCCGGCATTCGATGGGCCAGGGGAATTCAAGATCGCCCTCGGCAAGGGGAAGATATTCGGGCAAAAGAACGGCGTTAAAGACCATCTCCTGACCACTCTGGGCACACTGACCAAACGACTCAACCTCAAGGTTCATGGTTGAAGGTAACGCGTAGCTTACTACACGCTACACGCTATGCGCTACACGCTAGGATGCGCGCTCTGCGGTGAACGCTTACAGACAGTGATGTATAAGATTGGATGGTTTTCCAGCGGACGGGGTGCGGGTTCCCGCGCCCTGCTGACAACAATAGCTGAAGGCATCGTATGGGGGGAGATACCGGCAAAGATTGTCTTCGTCTTCTGCAATCGAGAACCAGGCCATTCCGAGGAAACCGACCGATTTCTCGATCTGGTGAAGTCGTACGACCTACCCCTGGTGTGCTTCTCTTCCAGAGAGTTCAGAGCAAGAAGGCCGTTCGATGATATGTCAACCTGGCGCACCAACTACGATCGTGAGGTGATGAGACGATTGGAAGGATTTCAAGTCGATCTCTGCGTGCTGGCCGGATACATGCTCATCGTTGGAACCGAGATGTGCCAGGAATACACCATGATCAACCTCCACCCCGCTGCCCCCGGCGGCCCGAAGGGAACCTGGCGAGAGGTGATATGGCAACTGATCGAAAGCCGGGCCGAGCGAACGGGGATAATGATGCACCTGGTCACCCCGGAACTGGACGAAGGCCCGCCAATAAGCTACTGCACCTTCAGCCTGAGAGGCAAGCCCTTCGACGAGCACTGGGAGCGATTGGCAAGGGAGCCGCTGGGGGAGATAAGAGGCAGCGAGGGAGAGGAATTCGCGCTTTTTAAGCTCATCCGGCAGCACGGCCTCAAGCGGGAGCTCCCCCTGATCGTGAGCACAGTCAAGGCATTCAGCGAAGACCGGCTAAGGGTCGAGGGAAGAAGAATAGTCGACGCCAATGGCAACTCAATGCCGGCCTATAATTTAACCACCGAAATCGATAGAATTGTTTCCGCATGAGCAGCAGGACTGCATCAGCTACCGTCCCGAATTGACCCAGATGACACAGGCGGTTTTCGCAAGGGGATCAAAAAATTGATGACATAGAGCTTACCTATAAGTGTAACTTAAGGTACCAGCATTGCTATATTGCGCCTCTTTCAAACGAGACCGAGAGGAGCCTCTCCGTTAAGCGACTTAAGAAACTGCTTGATGAACTAGCGCTAACCCCCGCCAGCCGCCGGCCTGGTCAGTATCTCGTCAATCAGGCCGTACTCCAGTGACTGCTCGGCGCTCAGATAGAAGTCTCTATCACTATCCTGAGCGATCTTCTCATAGGTCTGCCCGGTGTGTTTGGCCAGGATGTTCCGAATTTTATCCTGCATGCGCAGAATCTCCTTAGCCGCGATCGCGATGTCCGATGCCTGTCCATGAGCCCCACCGACCGGTTGGTGCATGTGGATAGTCGCATTGGGAAGCGCATAGCGCTTGCCCTTGGCTCCAGCACAGAGGAGAAGGGTGCCCATGCTAGCAGCCAGGCCCACGCAGATAGTGGAGACATGGCAGCGCACGAGCTGCATGGTATCGTAGATAGCCAGGCCAGCATTGATGATGCCGCCCGGACAGTGTATGTAGAGGCTGATATCCTTATCCGGGTCTTCACGCTCGAGGTAAAGAA
>QLUN01000104.1:2500-4087 GCA_018725455.1 Chloroflexota bacterium | reverse complement strand
ATTGACGGGGGCCCGCACAAGCGGTGGAGCATGTGGTTTAATTCGATGCAACGCGAAGAACCTTACCAGGGCTTGACATCCCACGAATCTCCTTGAAAGGGGAGAGTGCCTTCGGGAACGTGGAGACAGGTGGTGCATGGCTGTCGTCAGCTCGTGTCGTGAGATGTTGGGTTAAGTCCCGCAACGAGCGCAACCCTCGTACTTAGTTGCCATCATTCAGTTGGGCACTCTAGGTAGACTGCCGGGGACAACTCGGAGGAAGGTGGGGATGACGTCAAGTCAGCATGCCCCTTACGTCCTGGGCTACACACGTGCTACAATGCTGCGGACAAAGAGAAGCCAGCCAGTGATGGTGAGCAAATCTCATAAACCGTGGCTCAGTTCAGATTGCAGGCTGCAACTCGCCTGCATGAAGTCGGAATCGCTAGTAATCGCAGATCAGCATGCTGCGGTGAATACGTTCCCGGGCCTTGTACACACCGCCCGTCACACCATGGGAGCTGGCCACGCCCGAAGTCGTTACTCTAACCGCAAGGAGGAGGACGCCGAAGGCAGGGCTAGTGACTGGGGTGAAGTCGTAACAAGGTAGCCGTACCGGAAGGTGCGGCTGGATCACCTCCTTTTTAGGGAGAAGATTGAGCAGCCTGATGCGAGAGCATCTACAGAAATTCAAAGGCTGTACGCTTTGAAGCGAATAGAGGTTTTAGGAAGTAGGTGTTGAGTGAAGTAGGTGAGAGCCTACTTCACTTGTTCTGTCTGTGAGCCAACGAGGGTTGGGGCTATTAGCTCAGGTGGTTAGAGCGCACCCCTGATAAGGGTGAGGTCCCTGGTTCGAGTCCAGGATGGCCCACCTAGGGGGTTTAGCTCAGCTGGTAGAGCGCCTGCTTTGCAAGCAGGATGTCAGCGGTTCGAGTCCGCTAACCTCCACTGTTTGGTGCTTGATGAAATCGAGCGCAATAGAACGATGACAAGAGAATAAGAAGAAGAAAGCAGGTAGATAAACACCAATGTAGAGTTAGGTGGTCAAGTGACCAAGGGCATAGGGTGGATACCTAGGCACACAGAGGCGATGAAGGGCGCGAAAACCGGCGAAATGCTTCGGGGAGCAGGAAGATGCAGTGATCCGAAGGTACCCGAATGGGGAAACCCAGCAGATATAGAAGTCTGTTACTCCCATCTGAATGAAATAGGATGGGTAGAGCTAACGCAGCGAATTGAAACATCTTAGTAGCTGTAGGAAGAGAAAGAAAAATCGATTTTCTGAGTAGCGGCGAGCGAAAAGGAAAGAGCCTAAACCAGAGTGCTACGGCGTTCTGGGGTTGTGGGACAGCGACATGGAATCTAGAGACTAGATGAGGCTTCTGGAATGAAGCGCCATAGAGGGTGAAAGCCCCGTAATCGAAAGTTAAAAGATACTAGCTGAATCCCGAGTAGCATGGGGCACGTGGAATCCCGTGTGAATCCGCCTCGACCACGAGGTAAGGCTAAATACTACTGTGTGACCGATAGTGAACAAGTACCGCGAGGGAAAGGTTAAAAGAACCCCGGTAAGGGGAGTGAAATAGAACATGAAACCATATGCCTACA
>QLUN01000103.1 GCA_018725455.1 Chloroflexota bacterium | reverse complement strand
CTTCTTGGGTGTCGGCATTGACGTCCGATGCGGGTCGCTCGGTCGGGCTGGGCATGGTTGGCGCCTCTGACCGCCAAAATCCGACGACCGTTCAACCCATCGGCGAATCTCCGCAGGAACGAAAGCGTCAAAGTCCCGAAAAACGCCGGGCATAGGTGACTAGATGTCCGGGGGACAGGTATCGCAAGCTGCCTTCATTTAGGCTTGCACCCGCAAAGGCGGGCGCGAGCTGATCAACCCGGATCACAGGCTCATCGCGAGCAAGCACGATAATCCTATCCATCTGCGTTGCCTTTCCTTTCGTCTCTCGCCATATCCGCGTCGTCTTGATGTCGTCACCAATATGGTCATCAAGGCACCCAACAAACTTGAACGTGCGATCGTGCGCCACCCGACGTATGAACTCCCTCGCTAGGCTGATTGAACCTTTTCCCGGTTTAGCGACGTCGCCAACCACGAATACGATCACACCGTCTTCAGCAAGCACTGAGTCCATCTGCGCCAAGACTTGCGATGAGAATCCCATCCACTCGGACAGATTAAGATCATCGTCCAGCGTGTCAGCAAGGTGAGCAGTGCTGCCTTCTTCAAGCAACCAGCTCCGGATCCAGTTCTGTTTCGCGTAATTGACGACATCCAAGTACGGCGGGCTCGTCACGATCAACTTTACTTTCCCGCGTGCCGACTGCAGTCCGGGGCACTTCGAGAGATCTTTCGCATCCCACGGCGTAACTATCGCCGGCTCCGCGCTTACGGTCGCATCACTAGCAAGCCTGCCTACCTTCTCGCTAAGGATCTGAAACACGTTCCTCTCTGTGCGATTGAGTCGGTTATCTGACACGTATCGACGTACGTAATTGGGAGACATGCTGAAGGTGTTCGGCATGCTGATCGAAGCATATCCAGACGATCCGTCCTGCCGCTCGGCCCCATGCATTACGCCAAGCAAACACCCCAAGAGAAATGCATCAACCTTGGAAGGCGAGTCGACCAGTAGCGATCGAAGATAGCAAAGCTGGGCTAGCGTTCCAGGGTGATAAATAATCTGGATGTGTTCAGGCTGAACCTGCGCTTCGGGGAGGTACAGCACACGATCGTATTGATCAGCGAGATCACTAATACGCTGGAGTGCCTCGTAATAATCTATCGAAGATGCCTTTGCGCGGGATAACGCCAACGCGACCGGGTTAAGGTCCGACGCGATAGCTACTCTACCGGTAAGGCGAGCTTCGAGCAGCGTTGTTCCTCGACCCGAGAACGGATCGAGGACGATTTCGCCGGGTTCGCTGAACAGGGCAATTGCGGCCCTCGCCAATGAGGGCGGATAAGTACCCAAGTACGAGCACATCTTGTGCCACGAATGCCCCCAACGCTGGCCTAACCCCGCCCAAGGCGTCGAAATATCTCCTGGCACTACGTCTCGGACGTCGCGAGCGAACGCTGCGCTACTCATGCGACTGTTGATTCAGAGGCAGTCCCCAGGGCAAGCACTTCGAACATTGCCTCCATGATCCCGCAAACAGTTTCGCCTGCATTGGCGAGCGCGATGTTCTCCGCCGCGGGCTCATCCCCGTCTTCATTTGCGACCCTCGGCTGAGACGACTTCTTTGTCACATAGTCGAGAACCGCATAGAACGCGATGTGTTCAAGATAGAAGCTGAGCATTGCTTCGACGACAGAATTGTCCCGGCGCTGCGCACGCGCCACAAGAGTGCTAAGGCGATCGTTTGCAACTGAGATGAAAACGTCTGTTGAATCGTCGTTTTGGATTACTTCAGCGACAGATTTACCAGTCCACTTCTGGTCAATAAAGAACTGATCATCGCGCGCGACACGGTGAATGTTGATGTTCGGCGTCTTCGCCTCGCCGTCGTTCTTGCCAGCCGTCTGCGGCAGTTCAACAGACTCGACATCAATTGAATCGCTAAAGCTTGCGGCGCGGGGCGGACGCACTTCGAGCGTCACCTTGGCGACTGCGCCGACCTCGGAATCCTCGGCCGCACGGAAGTAAGCGACACCGTGACCATTGCGAACATTCGCGAAGCCCTGGAATGCCCCGAAGGTTGGAGGGTTCACAACCGCGATGAAGTTGTCGAGCGACGAGAAGTAATCCGGCCGCGCGTCCGTATCGAACTTGACCGTAAACATCCTCCCTGCGTAAACCCGGCGAGGCGCTCCGCTTGTGATTTGGAGGAACGTCGGGGGATCGACGACGGGGATTGCAGCTGGTTCCTCGTGCTCATGTGGCACTTGCTCCGGAGGCGCAACACGAGGCCCATCCTTGCCGCTGCCAACCAACAGAGAATTCTTGATGCGTTTCGCGAGCCTCTTGCGAATCGCCTCGTCCGGAGACGACGCATTCTTCATGTACTTCTGCTTCCGCTTGTGGTCGATCTCGCGAAGCTTTTCGTCGCCAAGCAACGTTTCCACAATCAGGCGGCGAAGGTCGTCGCCAATCTGGGAGTCACGAATCGTTTCTCGAGTCGTCGGGAACAGGTGTCGCCTGGATTCGCCATCAAGGCCATCGCAATCCACCTGCACAACCAAATATCGGTCCAAAAACGGCAGTTTCAGCTCCTCGCGAACGACTGTGTTCGGAAAGTCACCTTGTTTCTGTCCGTTATAAGTGACGACTATTGGCTTGCTGACCATCGCATAGTTGCGAATCTTGTCACGGGAGCCCTCTTCTTCCGCAGACAGAACCCACCAATGGATATCGATTCTCCCATCCCGAAACACGAGATGAGCGGAGTTGCGATGCTCTACATCTGAACCTCCCTGGGTCAAACGGCGGTGGTTGCCCGTGACCATACGATTAGCCGGCTCCTTATCCTTCAACTTTGCCTTCCGACGTTCCTCAATTCGAAATGGCATGACTGGATCAAAGAGATAATTATGGGCCAACCACCACAGCGAGCCGGTAGGAGAAGTCATTACCGCCGCGTACTTCTGAAGCGACATCGCGACGTGCCGCACTAATGTTCCTGTCGGAAAAAATTCATCATCGCACTCAATGAAGTAAGGAGCGCGAGTTTTAGCGTCAACCAAATATTCGTAAACGCCGTGCTTGTCTTGGTCGACGTTGCCGGGGTTGTAACGCACAACAGTGAATCCGAGCGGACCCGCCGGCTCAGTTCCGATTGCGGAGCGTCGCGACAGGATCACAGTGTATTGAGAGTGAGCAAGTGCTGTAGAACCGCCCTGGCCAAACGCTCCAGCTAAGAAAAGCTTTTTGAGTTTTCTATTCTTGTTGAGGCTAAGAATTGTGTCTCCGAAGTCTTTCGGAATAAGGCCGATGCCGCGATCTCGAATATCAACAGTTGGCAGATCAACGTGATCGGAATCCTGCAAGGTGACGATCACATTCTTCGAAAGATCCTGGATATGTCGCAGGTCGTCCCTGACGATTTCTCCGAGCCGACCATCGGGGATATCAAACCACTTCGATACGGCAGCACGTGGCGACTTGACGCCGCCGGGGCTGCCTTGCCTCGTCCATTCAAGATCGAGAATACCGTCAATCGCATTCGTGACGCGCTCAACCAGACCCGCTGCAGAATCGCTTCCGAGATTGATAATGGCGAGGTTATTGTCATTGTTGCCGACCGGCAGCCAACTCAGTTTCCCAGCATCTCGCTGAAGTTCACTGAGAAACCGTGTCAAATCCTTTACGGATGTGGCGGCGAGAAGCTTTTCCACAACTTCACGATTCATTTCTTGCTCCTTGATTTCTTGCTTTGACAAACCGTCTGCAACATCTGATCGCTGCACGAAGCGACGCCGCGCGAGCGTCACCTCTGCCTCGATCACCTAAAAGATGTGTGTTTCGACAAGCGCTACATATTCCTCCGATACTCCCCACCCACCTCATACAGCGCATGGCTGATCTGCCCGAGGCTGTGGGTCTTCACCGCTTCCACCAATGCGGCAAACAAGTTCTCTCTCTTTCTTGCCGTGTGCTGCAGCGGCTTTAGCCCGTCTGCCGCATCACCATTCCGCGCCGCTTGGTAGGCGCGCATATTGCTGATCTGTTGGCTTTTCTCGTCTTCCGTGCTGCGGATCAGCTCGATGGTGGTGGTGATCTCGCCGCCGTGGTCCTTGCCGAGGAAGGTGTTCACGCCCACCAGCG
>QLUN01000102.1 GCA_018725455.1 Chloroflexota bacterium | reverse complement strand
TCCGATCGAGAAAAACCAGCCCCGGGTCGCCATTGCGCCAGGCCATATCAACCATTTTGCCGAATACCTCGCGGGCGTTTAGCCGGCCAACGACCTCTTTAGTCCGGGGATTGATAAGGTCATAGTCTGCGCCCTGCTCCACCGCTTTCATGAAGGACTCCGTAACCGCCACCGAGATGTTGAAATTGCTGAGGACATCGTGATGCTCCTTGCACGTTACAAAACTCATAATATCAGGATGGTCTACGTTCAGGATCGCCATATTAGCACCGCGTCGCATCCCACCCTGCTTGATGACATCGGTGGCCGCATCAAAGACCCGCATGAAGGAAACCGGGCCACTGGCAACGCCACCGGTGGAGCCTACTTGATCCTTCTCCGGCCGCAGCCGAGAGAAGGAGAACCCGGTGCCACCGCCGCTCTTGTGGATAAGAGCGGTGTTTTTTACCGCATCGAAGATCGATTCCATGGAATCCTCTACCGGCAGAACGAAGCATGCCGAGAGCTGTCCCAGCTCTCGGTCGGCATTCATCAGCGTGGGGGAATTGGGCAGAAACTCCAGATCGGCCATTATCCGATAGAATTTCTCTTCCCATACCTGAATATCTGCCTGAGAGTCGTATATCTCCTCGGCAGAGGCAATATGGTGCGCCACCCGGCGGAACAATTCCTCCGGCGATTCTACAACCTGTCTATCCCCATCCTTTCGGAGATAACGTCGCTCCAGCACCACCATAGCATTGGGTGAGATTCCAATGGCCTCTGCTCGGACTTCAGGGGGGCGATCTCGCTTCGATGGGGTGGTCTTCTTCTCCGTCGCCTTCGGGATCTCGGAGAGAACCTCCCTCACCTTAGCCTGGATCTCCGTTTCCGAGACCTTGCGTCCTTTGATCTCATCTGGTATCAGGTCTTCCATCCCCGGTAAAGGCTGAAGCCGCTCCAGCCGCGCGATCACCTGTTGGGCGAGTTGTTCCAGCAAATCCCTGTCGGCGATGCCGGTAGATTCGGCTGCCGCAAAAATAGCTCGGGCAATCTTGTTCTTCAGTTGACGGTCGTTGATATTGTTTCTTCCTCTTTTTACAACCATGACACTGCCCTCGACTACGAAGAATGGCTATCCCTGGACATGAGGGGCAACTGACTGGCGATCTCGTGCCTGGTAGCGAGGGTGTCCACCTCCTTTTTCAAGCTCCCAATATCGGCAAATGCCCGATAGACGCTGGCGAAGCGAATATAGGCAATATGATCCATCTCCAGTAACCGCTCCATAACCATCTCCCCGACCACAGAGCTAGGTATCTCGCTCTTGCCCATGCGATGCAGCTCCGCCTCGATATCGTCCACCAGCTTTTCTATCGCCCCGCTGGGGAGGGGACGCTTCTCGCAGGCTCTGAGGATGCCGCGGAGGAGTTTCTCTCGATTGAATCGCTCTCGCCGTCGGTCCTTCTTGATGACGAATGCATTGGTGTTCTCTACCCGTTCCTGGGTGGTGAAACGAGCCCCGCATTCCAGGCACCGACGCCGGCGCCGTATGCTTTGACGCACACTACGGGAATCAGTCACCCGAGAATTCTCATGACCACAGTAGGGGCACCACATAATTTACTCAATATATGGTAATGTGTAACTAGTATAGCACAATATATGGGCATTGTCAAGACGACAAAGATAAGGAAGAGGGGAACCTCAGGCAGGGGAATCGGATAGGGGTAAACCCATCAATCGGGTGGCGTAATTTGAATTATGGCATAACCCGGGAGCAAATCCATTCGAGTAAGTTGACAACAGTCTCCCCTTGATATATGATCAGATATGCGTAGGGGCGGTTAGCTCAGACGGTTAGAGTGCTTGCTTGACATGCAAGAGGTCACTGGTTCGAGTCCAGTACCGCCCACCATACCTGCTTCCCCTGCCTGCCGCAGGAGGCACTGGCATGGGTGCGCCACATTCACCTGTCTGCCGGCCAGGCAGGCTACAGGCAGACGCGAGACTCGATACGGGTGGTTGGCTGAAGCGCCTTGTTATGCGTTTTTTATCTCATTGATAAGATTTAAGATTTTATTTTCAATAAGGTTTCTAATTTCACGAAACTTCTGGTTCTCAAGATTTTTGGGGTCGGGAATACCCCAGTCCTGTCTTTGTTTTGCCTTGACAAGCGGGCACTCATCGCCGCACCCCATTGTTACTACTACGTCATACTCAATATCTGGAATTTTTGATAAGGACTTGGAACGATGTTTAGACAAGTCATAGCCAAGTTCCTTCATAGATGTGAGTGCCTTCTCGTTTACTTTTCCCGAAGGACGTGAACCGCTGCTATAAGCTTCAATAACGCCGTTTCCATGAATATGAGCAAACGCCTCAGCCATTTGGCTTCGGCAAGAATTTTCCACGCAAACAAATAATACTTTCTTCATAGTCTGTTCCTTCGTCTCGCCCTCCTCGGTCATGAATTCTGACTGGAGCTTAACACGTAGATGGGAATCAGTCAATAGGCCACCTGTGACAGAACATCAGAAGTTACTCCCCTTGTCATTTGAGGCCCCAAAGCCTATAATCCCCCTGGACACCAAAGGGATCTGCATCAAAAACCAGACAGGCTTGAAATTTTCATTGGAGGTAAGGGTGGCAAAGAGCACAGTTTACTTCATTGGGCCGTGGACAGACATGGGACGAGACATCTTCGCCAAGCTGGGAAAGCTCCTCCAGCGGGCAGAATTCCCCGACTTCATCCAGCAGAATGATTTGGTGGCTCTCAAGCTGCACTTCGGAGAGCAGGGAACCACCGCCTATATTCACCCGAGCTATGTGGGCTTCCTGGTGAGCCAGATCAAAGGTAGAAAGGCGCTCCCCTTTCTTACCGATACTAATGTGCTCTACCGGGGTGCGCGGGGCAATTCCGTTGACCATTTGCACACTGCTTTTGCACATGGTTTTTCGCCACTGGTCACCGGTGCACCGGTGATCATATCGGGGGGACTGAGGGGACAGACCTCGATCGAAGTCGAGATAGGCAAAAAGCATTTCCAGAGGGTGAAACTAGCTTCTGAGATCGAGGATTTCGATAAGCTAATTTGCCTTACCCATTTCACCGGCCATCTGGGGACCGGCTTCGGCGGGGCGATCAAGAATCTGGGCATGGGGCTGGCCGCTAAGTCAGGCAAGCTGGCAATGCATTCCACCCTTGTTCCACTTATCGAGCAGGAGAAATGCACCGGTTGCGGGACCTGCGGTAAGCACTGTCCAGCAGATGCCATCAAGCTTCAAGAAGGGAGGAGAGGAGAATTTGCCGTTATTGACCCGGCCGCCTGCATCGGCTGCGGCGAGTGCATCGCTACCTGCCCCAGCGAAGCGGTCGATATCCAGTGGAACGAATCGGCCCAGAACGTTCAGGAGAAGATCTGCGAGCATGCCTACGGGGTGGTGAAAAGGAAACAGCCGGTATTCTTCCTCACTTTCCTGATGAACATCACCCCGGGATGTGACTGCGTCGGTTTCTCCGATACTGCCATTGTGCCGGACATTGGAATTCTGGCCTCGTACGACCCGGTGGCCATCGATCAGGCATCAGTTGATCTGGTGAACCAGCAACAGGGCATGTCGGGCTCCAAGCTCAAGGCAAATCTGGGACATGGCGAGGATAAGCTCCGATCACTTTATCCCAACATCGATTGGACGGTGCAACTGCGATATGGGGAGGCGATAGGGCTGGGCTCGCGGGATTATGAACTCGTATGCGTAGATGAGAGCAACCGTCGATAGTCGGCAGTCAGCAGTCCGGGGAAGGGTGGGGGACTAGCGACTATCGACTAGTGACTGGATGTGAGGGTCTTCCGCAGTTCGATAATCTCATCCCGCAGGAGCGCTGCCCTCTCAAATTCCAGATTCCTGGAGGCGGACTTCATCTGCGATTCCAGGCTCTTAATCAGCCGGGCGATTTCATCCCTGGAGCTCGGAGGGGTAGTGACATATTGTGCCCGGGGCTCAGCCACCGCCCGCAATTGATCGGTGATGTCCTTGATCGCTTTCTTGATGCCCTCCGGGGTAATGCCATGCTCCTTATTATAAGCCTCCTGAATCCCTCGTCGGCGGTTGGTTTCGTCGATCGCTCGGCGCATCGAGCCGGTCATCACATCGGCATACATCGTTATGTGTCCTTCGGCATGGCGCG
>QLUN01000101.1 GCA_018725455.1 Chloroflexota bacterium | reverse complement strand
TCATATTCTCGCCGACGCACAGGGTAGCGTTGACTACATATGTGGTAAAATGGAGATCCACCCTCCCTACCTGATCCTCATCCAAAGCAATAAGGTAGGCCTCGGAATAGGGTGTGCGACACTCCCTCTCGAAACGATAGTCTGCCATCATGCCCTCCTTTCAAGGTCTTATTTGTCCCTTGCCCAGATAACCCTCACTAACGTTCGGGTAAATACTGCAAATTGCGAAATTATGTCCTTTTGATGGGTAGAGGAGCTTTTTAGCCTCCCTTGCAGTCCTATTTAGGGCGAATAAATTCGCCCCCTACCCGTTTTGTATTTTTCAATTTACCCTTTGCATTTTGAAATTTCTATGACACCAGCATAGTCCCTTTGTAGGTCGTTGGATCCTTGAGTCCCATCGGTCCCCGCGTAGGGGGCAACTCTACTCGCAGATAACTTCGACCTTATGCCGGGCCCATTTCCCCTCTCCCCTTCTGACCACTCGCATGATGCTGACGTTGTCCAGGTCTGCTGTGGTGGTGAGATATTTCTGAGCCAGCCTGCCCAATGGTTGGGCAACCAGCATTGCTAACATCGCCGCCTCAACGAGGCAGACAAACTTTCCCAGCCCTCTACGTCCTCGCCCGGCGATCATCGAAGCCGTTCCTACTGCCAGTCCGGCGACAACGAGATTTGTTCCGCACATCGGTGAGACCGCCAGTTCCTCTTCGCCAGCCTGAAGGCGCTGTAAGGCTTCCCTGGCGGCTTCCTCCAGCGCCCTGGTGGAGACGTCACCGTAGATATGAAATCCCGTCAGTCCCGCCCGGCCGATCAACCGAACCTTGCCCTCCAGTCGCCTCATGAGAAGAGTGATGGTAGCGTGCTCTAAGGCATGGTTTTGCCTGATAGCATCGACCATGTCCAGCACTTCAGTATGTAGTTTTTCGGATCCGTTGAGGAATTCGGTTGAAGGCATCCTTCCCCCCTAATATATAACATACCACAGAGAGGATAGCATAAGCAAGAGTCATGGGTTATGGGTTATGGGTTATCCCCTATCCCTTATCCCCTACCCCATTTCTTTGCAAATGGCGGCGTCCAGCCAGGTATTGCAAAATCAACACCAAACCGACACCAAACGCTGCAAAGGCAAGTACCAGCGCCACCTCCAGAGTGAAAGCAGTCGGCAACCCCTGTTCCCTCCAGGGCCATATCCCACGCAGTGACCCCAGCATCAAGCCCACCAGCACCGCGATAGTTTCATCTTTTCGGTGGCGGAATAGCCAGCGAATGATACGGGCGAAGGCTATCAATCCTCCGGCGGCTCCGATGGCGAAGAGCAATAGAGTAAGCACATCAAGACGCACAACGGCCTCCAGCATGTATTGGTATTTCCCAAGTAGCACCAAAAGAAAGGCGCCGGATATGCCGGGCAATATTGCCGCGCAGATGACGATCGCGCCACTGAGCATTAAAAACCAGGCCGCATCCGGTGTCTGCCGGGGCATCAGCCCCATAAGCACAAATGTTGCCGCGGCCACGAGTCCGCCGATCAGGAGTGTAACCGGACTCCAGCGTACTACACACCTGCGGATCACCACTGCAGAGGCCAGCACCAGTCCGAAGAAGAACGCCCACACCAGTTCAGGATGGTGATCAAATGCCCATGTCACCCTCTCTGCCAGGGTAAAACCGGCGATCCCGATGCCCAGACCAAGCGCCAGCACAAAGCGCCACGGGAACTCGTCGAAGGCTTCACGCAGCCGAAAGGTGAACAGACGACGGAAAAAGTCCAGATTCACCGCATTGATGGCGTCAATAAGTTCTTCGTAAAGACCCAGGATAAATGCTATCGTGCCACCGGATACGCCGGGAACAACATTGGCCGAACCGATAAAGAAGCCGCATGCCGCCAGCCACAAGTAATCCTTCAATGTGCGGGGTGAATTCCTTGATTGAGGCAAGCACATAGCTGAGCCTCCTTCAAAGGGTATTTCTGTATCCACGAGCATAGCTCACCTGGTGAATGAAATAAATGCCTTCGACCTCACGGATTCGAGAATATTATAGTCAGTCGATGGTCCGGTGACAGCATGCCGAAGATCTCATACTGAAGCAGTATAACAAAACGAGCAGCCCGGAGTCAACCGCCAAACCCTTGACTATCTTGCTCCCGTAGAATATATTGAAAAGGAACTTGCTAAAATCCGTAGTCCAGTATTACCTATGTGGTCAGCCAGCACACTAACTGTTATCTCTACCGAAACTGTGCTATAATACTTGGAGTTAACCCTTCCGGACGATAGTTCTGAGTCTTAAGTCTGGAGCTCAGAGCCAGGAGGCGAGGGTTAGGGAGGGGGACTAATGACCCTGGACTCTAGACTGGCAGACTCCAAGCAGGGAGGTTAAGCTATGGAAACGCTGATCTTGATAGCTGTTTTGCTTTTTTCAATCGTTATTCACGAAGTTGCTCATGGGGCAATGGCATATTATTTGGGAGACCCGACGGCTAAGTATGCCGGCCGGCTTACCTTGAACCCCATCCGTCATTTAGACCCTATCGGTTCTATCCTGGTGCCATTGTTCCTGGTCATTATTGGAAGCCCTTTTCTATTTGGTTGGGCAAAGCCGGTCCCATTTAACCCCTATTATCTTCGGGACCGGAGATATGGGTCACTCAAGGTAGCCATAGCTGGTCCGGCATCGAATCTTCTGATCGCGCTGGTTTTCGGCTTATTGATACGATCCTTTCCCGATTTGGCGGGGCTCCCGGGCGTCATTTACATTGTTCTTATCAACATACTTTTGGCAGCGTTCAACCTGATGCCGATCCCCCCTCTGGATGGTTCCCATATTCTGTTTACCTTCTTACCCTCTTCGATGCAGCGCTTCCGGATAATCTTCAGTCAATACGGTTTTCTTGTTATAGTGGTCTTCATTTTTGTTGGTGGTTTTCGTTTAATATTTCCTTTGGTTTTACAAATCTTTTCCCTGATAACCGGGTTATAACTGCAGTTATAAATGACCAAAGCCAAAAACTAGAATGAGCAGCACAACACCGCTTCTTATTGTCGTATCCGGCCCCTCCGGGGTGGGCAAAGATGCCCTTCTTTGCCAGATGAAAGACCTGGGGTATCCTTACTTTTTTGCGGTAACCGCCACCACAAGGCCACAGCGACCGGGGGAGACCGATGGGGTTGACTATCACTTTATTACCGAAGCGAAGTTCACAGACATGATTGAGAGGGGTGAACTTCTCGAGTGGGCAAATGTTTACGGCAACCTATACGGGATCCCGAAGAAGCCGGTTGAGCAAGCCCTGGTCGAAGGCAAAGATGTCATCGTCAGGATTGATGTCCAGGGGGCAGCTACCATCAAGCGTATCGCGCCGCATGCGAGCTTGATCTTCGTCTCCCCGCCATCGATGGAGGAGCTCCAGCGGCGGCTCAGGGAACGAAAGACAGAATCGCCGGCCGACTTGGAGCTGCGCTTGAAGATCGCGCAGAGGGAGATGGAGACTCTGCCCTCGTTTGACTATGTCGTGGTGAGCCAGAAGGACGGGATGGATGTGGCTATTTCGCAGATCGAGGCCATCATAACGGCTGAGAAATGCCGGAGGAGGGGTTTACGGTTCACGGTTAGGCTGGGAGGGGAACCGCTGAATGCTGAACCCTGGAACCTGGAACCCATCGATCTACCGGAGGTATTCCTGGATGGAAAAGAAAAGATACCTGGAGCAGCTTCCAACCAGCCGGCCCAGTGAGGTGGTATTACGGTGGAAGAAGCCGCAGGGGAGGTTCCACCCTTTGCACTCTATTGTAAGGTTGGGTAGATATTTCCGTCGCCTTTTCAGGAGTTCTAAGTCGTGATTGCTGGCAGCAAGTAACCCGGCAATAACTGGCCACCAAGCCCACGGAGAAACGGGTAGGGTGTAGTAGGTAGCGTGTAGCCTCCCTACCCCCCACACGCTATGCGCTATACGCTAAATTGGGTGGGATAAATGATTGTCATCGCCGGTGCCGGAGTAATGGGTTTCCACATAGCCTATCTATTGGCCAGGGAAGGTCAGGAAGTGGTGGTGGTAGAGCAGTCGGAAAGGGCCATAGAGGATGTGCGCCGTCAGCTCGACGTCAAGACCATCCTCGGCAGTGCCGCTACCCCGCGTGTTCTACTTGAGGCCGAGGTGCACCGAGCCGAATTATTCGTTGCTGCCACCAGCAGCGATGAAA
>QLUN01000100.1 GCA_018725455.1 Chloroflexota bacterium | reverse complement strand
GGGCTGATCTCTGGCTGATAAAGACCGATTCTGAGGGGAACGAGGAGTGGAGCCGCACATTCGGTGGCGCAGCTTCTGATTCGGGCGGCTCAGTCCAGCAGACGGACGACGGCGGATTTATCGTAACCGGAGAGACAAGCTCTTTTGGCGCCGGTGGGCGGGATCTGTGGCTGATAAAGACCGATTCTGGGGGGAACGAGGAGTGGAGCCGCACATTCGGTGGCGCAGGAAGTGATGGGGGCGACTCAGTCCAGCAGACGGATGACGGCGGGTTTATCGTAACCGGGTGGACAACGTCTTTTGGCGCAGGTGGGTTTGATCTCTGGCTGATAAAGACCGATTCTCAGGGGAACAAGCAGTGGAGCCGCACCTTCGGGGGCGCAGAACATGATTGGGGCAGCTCAGTTCAGCAGACGGATGACGGCGGATTTATCATAACCGGAAGGACACACTCTTTTGGCGCCGGTGGGTCTGAGCTCTGGATGATAAAGGTTGCGCCGGAAATGCCAGTTCCTAAACCGGAGGCTGAACCTGACCAGGAAGTAACCTTCCCCGACCCCAACCTTGAGGCAGCCATTCGTGAGGCACTAGGATTAGGGCCTGATGTAAATATTTACCGATCTGACCTTGATAGGCTTACCTACCTTTGGGCCCAACACAGCAATATTGCCGACCTCACTGGCCTGGAATACACCGTCAACCTGACCTGGCTCGATCTTGAGCGTAACCAGATAACCGATATCTCTGGTCTTGCCAACCTCACCAGCCTGACCTGGCTCGGGCTTTCGGGGAACCAGATAAGCGACCTCTCCCCTCTTGCCAACCTCACCGGCCTGACCTTGCTCTGGCTTGGGGATAACCAGATAAGCGACATCTCCCCTCTTGCCAACCTCACCAACCTGACCTGGCTCAGCCTTTGGGGGAACCAGATAAGCGACATCTCCCCTCTTGCCAACCTCACCAGCCTGATCGAGCTCGGGCTTTGGGGGAACCAGATAAGCAACCTCTCCCCTCTTGCTAACCTCACCAGCCTGACCTGGCTCGGGCTTGAACATAACCAGATAAGCGACCTCTCCCCTCTTGCCGCCCTCACCGGGCTGGAGGTTCTCGTGCTTGGGGATAACCATATAAGCGACATCTCCCCCCTCGTAGATAATGAGGGGCTTTCCCAAGGGGATGAGATTGACCTTCGAGGGAATCCTTTGAGTGAGGCCTCCCTCAATACCCATATTCCTCAGCTTGTGGGAAGGGGTGTAGCAGTACTTTATGACATTCCTCCAATTATTGAAATTCCTCTATTTAGACCTTATCCACATGGGTTTAGCTTTCGCAACAGGTCGGTAATAGAAGATAGTCTAACCTGGTCTTGTAGGGTGAGAATCTTCATGGCGAGGTTCGATACAACAGGAGTTGATGCAAGAACAGTCGATCAATGGATTTATCGTCTAGGTTTTGGAACGGGAGGGAGTTGTTATGGCATGGCACTTGCTTCGCTTATGGAATACGCACATCCGGGTTTCGACCAACTCTTGGAAGAAAGCGGGAACGACTTTGTTTACGACCTAACTAACAGAGCGTTTGTTGGAGATGGCGGGAGATGGGACGCGAGTGGATATATATCAGACCGTCCAATCCTTAAGCACGTTGTGGGACTTCAAATTACCCAGCATAGTATACCGCAAGGTGAGAGGATAATAGGCGCTAAAAATGTTTTGAACACCCTGAAGAGGGAATTTCCAGATCAAATGTATATTTTAAGTATCTTTGACAAGGGGTCTGGTCATGCCCTTGTACCCTTCCACATTGAAACAATCACCGAGAATCAAGAGTATAGGGTATACGTTTATGACCCAAACCATCCTGGGGACAAAAACAGGGCAGTTATAATAAGAAGAGGTCTACTTCGCTGGCATTGGGAGTATGAGATGGGACCTGGCATGATTTGGTCAGGACCTGCATGGTGGGGATGGCGCGGCGATAGCTCGATTGTATTGATACCTATCTCTACTATATACCGTCTTGGCACTGATGGATTTAGATTGCCTGGATGGCCTCCTGTAGATGAACATCAGGCGACTGTCTTCTTAACTGGAGAGGCAAATCTGCTTTTAAGAGATTCACAGGGGAGAATGACAGGATTTAAGGATGGGATATTCCTTGAAGAGATACCTTATGTTTACTTGAAGTTTCCTATGGGTGCTTTACTTGATGAAGAACCAGCAAGATGGCAACCAGGCTTCTGTGTATCCAAAGATTTCTACAGATACACAGATCGTAAACTCACATTCGTGATAGAAGAGACAGAGAATGCTGAGGAATTTTCGTTGATAAAGTTTGGGAAGAACTACTTTGTTAAGTTTGAGGCATCTACCGGGAAAGAGGATATCAACGTCAATATATCCTACGATGGCACTGAGGTGTCCATCACAGGTCAAGAGGACATATATAGCCTGATATTAAACAGGAACATAGATGGCGAGAGCCTGACATTCACTGCCACTGACATACCAACAGCACCAGAACAAATTCACCGACATACCATTGTATGGGACGTGCCGCCAGGTTAT
Source organism: Chloroflexota bacterium (assembly GCA_018725455.1). Lineage (GTDB taxonomy): Bacteria > Chloroflexota > Dehalococcoidia > SZUA-161 > SpSt-899 > BS503. The sequence goes on along the minus strand of QLUN01000100.1, from coordinate 1,651 downwards.
GAGGAGATCACCCTCCAGATAGATACCGACGGAGACGGAGTAGTTGAGTACGAGATTACCGCAGATAAGGAGCTTACTCCAGATGAGGAGGGATTCCCGCCAGCATTGACAACTATAGTCCTTACACCTGAAGCGATAACCCTTGAGGTAGGTGAAGCTCAGACCTTCGCCGCTGAAACACTGGATCAGTTTGGTGATCTGTTTGAAGCACCAGTGTCATGGGCAGTCGTTGATGAGCTGGTGGGAACAATCGATGAACACGGCGTGTTTACTGCATTAGCCGCAGGCACAACCACAATAACCGCAACCAGCGACGGAGTGACCGGAACAGCAACAGTTACTGTGATACTACCACCACGTCCTGCTCCATTGCCAATTAACTGGGGGCTCATTGGTGGACTTATCGCTGCGGGGATAGTGGTAGGGTTGGTTATCTTGTTCTGGTTTAGAAGAAGAGGCACGCAGCCGCGATAGATATATGTTGTTCTTCAATCGAACTCGCTTACTTATTCATTGATGTGGAACAAAACACCAGCAGTGCTTTCGAAGTCCTAAAGAAAGGCCAGCAGTAAAATGGGGTTTATTGTGGCGGGCACGTCGTTCTTACCGGGGTAAGCGACGAAAATACTTGAGGAGGTGTAAGAGATGCCCTTGATTAGCCTGGCATGACTGATTTTCCCAGAGCTATCCATTCTTGTGAACGGTCTAAATCCAACCCTTCCAACAAAACATATAATACGAGGAGGTTTGAACAATGCCATACTGCAGCGATTGTGGCTCGAAGATCGAAAGCAGCGAAAGCTTCTGTGCCAACTGCGGGCAGCAACAGCAGCCGGAGGTTTCAGTTACTCCCGGCCGCAAACCCAGAAAAGTATGGTTAGTGGCAGGACTGGCGGTAGTATTGCTGGTTATTCTTGGGGCAGTGATCCTCATCCCCGGTGAAGTCGGTATCTATGGGACATATGTTCTTCAGGACCACCCAGAGGAGGCTGTTCTAGAGATCAGAAGGGATGGCACAGTCGTGGTACGTGAGGAGGGACGTGTTGTTGATAGTGGACAATGGATATGGGTCATTAAGGGCGAAGTAATAAAGGTGGAGGCACGGGGAAAGCCGGCAGTCCATGGTCGGATAGAAGGTAATAAGCTTATATTTACTGATCCCTGGCGCGGAGAAATAATCTTCGTGAGACAATAGACAAAGGTGTTGCTCAGGGGGGCGCATCAAGCACCGTCTCCGGATAGACAACAACGTATCGGGGATGAGTTCGACGAGAAGTGGGTGAGACAATAGACAAAGGTGCTGTGGCGGCGGTGCAAAAAGAGACCAGGGATCCAGCTAAGGGCACAAAAAAGTTCGCCTGCGCAGTACAAGCGTTGCGGGAGTTAGATACCAAATAGAAGGGGATACAAAATATGAAATAGAAGTAAGTCCCAATTTCTCACGAATGGGTGAACAGTTACGGCAAAAAACTTGAAAGGAGGTTTGAACAATGCCATACTGCAGCGATTGTGGCTCGAAGGTAGAAAGTGGCGAACGGTTCTGTCCCAACTGCGGGCAGGAACAGGAGGCGGAGGTTTCGGTTGCTCCCAGCCGGCAAGTGCCCGCGCGCAAATCGGGAATAAGATGGGCAGCATTAGTTTTTGGTGCCGT
>QLUN01000010.1 GCA_018725455.1 Chloroflexota bacterium | reverse complement strand
AGCTCAGTTGGCCAGAGCACTTGCTTTACACGCAAGGGGTCAGAGGTTCAAGTCCTCTATCGCCCACTGTCGAACTCCATTACTCCGACACGACTCTTGCCAGCCTTGTCAAGTCCAAGAAGCCAGTCTAAGACGGCATTAAGCTCCCTCGTCTACCCATGAATATTAAAGCCCCCTCCCCCACCCTCAGCCCTTGATCTTGTTCTGCGAGGCAGAAGGTTACCACCATTCCTTTCGAAATTGCGACATTCGCCTATCCATAGAACGCTGTGTGGTTGGCCCAAGAGTGTCGAAGCGCATGCCTGAACACCCCAAGATCCGGCGTCATACGTGGTGTTGACAAGGTCATCTTTCCATGCTATAATATGAACAATGAATCAAGTATCATTTCTGTCATGGGGAGTATGAAAGTGAATAGATTTGCGAGAATCCGGGGTGTGGGGATGTACCTTCCTGAAAGGAAAGTAACTAACGAAGAGCTCGGCCGGATGATGGAATGTGATGTTGATGAATACCTTCGCGATAAGGGGATTAAAGTAAGATACCAATCGGCGCCCGATGAAGCGGTCTCTGATATGTCGGTCAAGGCTGCCCGGGACGCGCTGGTGCGGGCGGGAATGGAGCCGGAAGATATTGACCTGATAATTCTCGCCACCGATACCCCGGACTATGTGAGCCCACCTACCTCCGCGATCATCCAGCACAAGCTCGGGGCGAAGAATGCCGGGTCGTTCGACATCAATGCTGCCTGCGCTGACGAAACGATCGCCCTGGCGCTCGGCTCGCACTACATCATGCTCGACGCCGAAATCAAGAACGTCTTAGTGATCGGAGCATATGGAATGACCAAGTGGCTCGACTGGTCCAATTATTCCGAGTCGGTCTCCAAGGTGCTGGGAATGTTGTTCGGTGACGGCGCTGGGGCAGTGATTCTCACCGACTCCGTTGAGCCTGGCTATCTCACCTCGAAGACCTATACGGAAGGTAACTTCTGGGATGCCTATGGCATATATCTTGGGACTGCCAAGCCACCGGATGCACGCATGATTGAGGAGAAGAAGCATCTTCTGAGGTTCCATGATAACAGGCATCGCATCCCACCCGACTTCAATATTGTCCGCTGGCCGAAGCTGATCCGGGAGACCGTGGAGAAGGCCGGCTGCAAGGTGGAAGATCTCAGCCTCGTCTTGATGAACCAGGTGGAACTGGATGCGGTCAAGGGGACCATGAAGGAACTGGGCCTTCCCATGGCAAAGACCCACTGGATAGCAGATAAGTTTGGCTATGCGGGCTCTGCTTCCGCATTCATGGCCCTCCATGATGCATTGGAGCAGAAAAAGATCGAGGATGGAGACCTGTTGGTGTTCTGCACTTCAGGGGCCGGGTTTGTGCTGTCGGCGGCGCTCTTCAGATGGGCCTGATTGGAGGATCGATGCAGGTTAGAGACAAAGTAGTACTGATCACTGGCGGGGCACGGGGGATCGGGAAGGAGACGGCGCTGCTTTTTGCCCAAAAGGGGGCAAAAGTGGTGATCTGCGACGCGATAGACGAGGGACATGAACTAGCGGAGGAGATCAAACGAAGCGGTGACCAAGCCGTGTTCGTCAAAGTGGACGTCACCAAGCAGGAGCAGGTCAAGCGGATGGTTGACACCGTGGTGGACAAATTTGGGCAAATCGATGTTCTAGTGAATAATGCTGGCGTGCTGCGGGACGCCCAACTATTAAAACTGAGCGAGGAGGATTTTGACCTCGTGCTTGATGTAAACCTGAAAGGGGTTTTCAACTGCACCCAGGCAGTCGCCCCAGTGATGTGCGAGCAGGGGAAAGGTAAGATCATCAACGTTGCCTCTGTGGTCGCGCTGTACGGTAATTTTGGCCAGACAAACTATGTGGCGAGCAAAGCAGGGGTGATTGGGATGACCAGGGTCTGGGCCAGGGAACTTGGGCCAAAAGGGATCAGTGTCAATGCCGTGGCTCCCGGGTTTATTGCCACGGATATGATGGGCAGGGTTCCGGACAGGGTTCTAGATTCGATCAGAGAAAAGACACCGCTGGGCAGACTGGGGGAGCCGCGAGATGTGGCCAACGTTTACCTGTTCCTGGCTTCAGATGAGGCTGACTTCATCAACGGCGCGGTGATCTGTGTCGATGGAGGCCTGGTTACCTAGGGAAGAAGTAGAACAAGACTTGTTGATATGGAACTTGAAAGGTGTTAATGGCGGAATCACTGGAAGATAAGGTCATCATCATTACCGGAGCAAGTTCGGGAATCGGTGCTGCTCTGGTGCGGGTGTTTTCTCAAAAAGGAGCTCGGGTGGTGTTGGGTGCCCGTCGCCTCAAGAAGCTACGGGAGGTTGCTGAGGGATGTCAGACTGAAACCTTGTGCGTTCAAGGTGACATAACTCGGGCCGGGGACCGACAAAGTCTAGTGACCGCAACTCTAGAGCGCTGGGGCAGGATCGATATTCTCGTAAATAACGCCGGATTGGGCATGTACAGGAACCTTGAGACAGGCGATGAAAAGGACATCCGAAACCTGTTTGAGGTCAATGTGTTCGCCCTCATCTTTCTGACTCGGATGGTTCTGCCCGTCATGAAAAGGCAGAGATGTGGTATGATCATTAATATTGCCTCCATTGGTGGGCTCGTTGGGCATTCGGACAAAGTGACTGCTTACCTGGCGACGAAACATGCAGTGGTTGGGTTTACCCGGGGATTAATCAGGGATCTGCAAGGCTCTGGAGTGAAGGCCAAGGTGGTATGTCCTCAACTGACGGATACTGAATTCTACGAGGTCAGTATCGGAGCGCAAAAACTGGCTGGTATGATCGATCAGTTACAAGGCCGAATGGACACCCCGGATCAGGTGGCCAAAGGCATCGCTGAGCAGATCTTTTCGGATCGAATCTTTATCTTCCCGACCGAAAAATCAGAAAAGGCTTATCATAGGTTTCGTGACCTCTGACTCACGCGGAGGAGGATGAATGAGAACCGGGGAATGCAGGAGCGCCCTGATCACCGGCGGTGCTTCCGGAATGGGGAAGGCGATCGCAGAAAGGCTCTCTCAATCTGACATTCTGGTCTTCGTTGCCGATATCAATGTGCTTGAGGCCCGAGCAGTTGCGGCGGCTATCAAGCAGAAGGGGGGACGAGCAGAGGCTTTCCAGGTAGATGTTTCAGAAAGCCGCCAGGTGGAGAGGCTTTTCCAGGAGCTAAGGGGACAGATTGAAAGGTTGGACCTTCTAGTCAGCGCGGCGGCGATTCTCGACCCGACCACCTTCGTTGAGGAGACGACTGACGAGCAGTGGAGGCGGACGATGTCTATCAATCTGGATGGAACCTTCTACTGCTGCAGGGAGGCCATTCGCTGGATGAAGGAGCAGATGACCGGACGCATCGTCATTTTCAGTTCCGTCGCCGGCCTCACTCCAACCCCGGGGGCTCTGCACTATAGCGTGAGTAAGGGGGCTGTTATTCAGTTGACTCGAACGCTTGCCAAGGAAGTGGCTCGTTACAATATCCGGGTCAATGCCATTGCACCGGGGTACATTGAAACCCCTATGCTGGATAAAATGGAAGAAGGGTTTAAAGAACGCATCCTCAAACTTACCCCCCTCAAGAGGTTTGGTACAGCTCGGGAGGTCGCTGGCCTGATCGCTTTCCTGGCGAGCCCTGAAGCCGACTTCTTCACCGGGCAGGTCTTCAGCCCAAACGGAGGTCTTGTCATCTAATGTCTGATGCGAACGCCACAGACCTAGAGAAAGGGGTTATACTATGGCAGATCGCTTTCCTCATTTGATCATTGGGAAATCCGGTGACATCTGTCGGGTAGAAATCAACCGGCCGGGGGACCGCAACTCCCTGAGTTCGGACCTGATCGACCAGCTAGTCCAACAGTTAGAGAGCGTTGAGAATACCCCTGCCAGGGCCATCATCTACAGTGGCGTCGGCGATAGCTATTTCATCGGCGGGGCTGACGGGGTTGAGATGCATAGATTCTCTCCCGAAGAAGCCAGGGCGTTCTCGATTAAGATTCAAGGTCTGTTCAACCGGATGGAGGCAAGTCCTTTACTGCTGGTGGCGGCTATCAACGGGTTGTGTTTCGGAGGCGGATTCGAGTTTGCCCTAGCCTGTGATTTTCGGGTGGCCAGCGAGAAGGCCCGAATCGGCTTGCCGGAGGTCAAGCTGGGCATCACCCCTGGAGGCGGCGGTACGCAGCGCCTGCCCCGAGTGGTGGGCATGGGAAAGGCCGTGGAGATGATCCTGAGTGGCCACCTCTACCCTGCCGAAACGGCCTTTCAGATGGGCTTGATCCATTATGTGGTGAAGCATGAGGAACTGGGAAAGAAGGTTGAGGAGATACTTGGCAGAATACTTGCCTTCCCGCAGCATGCATTGTCATCGGCCAAGAAAGCGATATATGCCTCCCGGTACCTGTCCTTTGATCAGGGACTGAAGGTTGAAGCGGAAGAGTTCGAGAAATGTCTTACCCATGATTACTTTCAGAACCTGATACAAAAGCAGCTTAAAGACGGACGACTTAACACAACCCTCCAACCTGGATAAGCATGGTTAGGGGGTTGACAAGAGTGTTTTTTTATCGTAGAATTGAAAGATGAATCATATATCAATATCAGTCACAGGTGATTTTGGGTGATCAAGGCTCTGGACGTTGCTCAGAGGGCTGAAATTGAGGAGCTAGAAAGGCGCGGAATATATGTTGGGGGGGTCAGCAGTATGCCGTTTTTGAATTCAAGTGACGGTGCGAGGCTCTATTACGAAGTCTATGGAGAGGGGGAGCCCATCATCTTCTTAGGTGGTATCATGATGAGCACGCTAAGCTGGGCTAGTTTTGTCCCACCGGTCTCCAGGAAGTTCAGGTTGATTCTGTTCGATTTCAGGGACCAGGGCCAGTCGTCCAGAATGAACGAACAATACGATCTGGATATTCACGTAGGCGACCTGTTAAGCTTGCTGGATGAGTTGGGTATCCCAAAGATCCACATGCTGGGGTTGTCGTATGGCGGGCAGGTAGCTTTACGATTTGCACTATCCCATCAAGACCGGCTAAAGTCCCTTATGCTTCCCAATACGACCAGCTTTATCAGTAGTCATCTAGCAGAAATTGGCAAAGCGTGGGAAATCGCAGCAGAATTAAATGACGGGGAGAAGTTCTTTCAACTTGCCATACCCTTCGTATATTCGGGAACATTTTACCAGAGCTCCCTGGACTTGCTTCGCCAACGGCAGGGAATGTTCAAGACCCTGCTCACCAAGGAATGGTTTGAGGGGTTCATAAGGCTATCCCGAAGCACAAGAAACTACTATACTTCGCCAGAAGAACTAAAGACCATTATGGTTCCAACGCTACTTATAGGAGCCGAGGAGGACATTTTAACCCCCGTAAGGCTCATGGAGACGATACACGAAAGTGTAAAGAATTGTGAGTTCGTCATCATACCCAAAGCCGGGCACGGGGCATTTTTGGAGAAGATGAATGAGTTCTTGAGCATAATCATGGGGTTCGTCATTAAACACTCTTAATATACAAATGGGGAGGTGGGCTCATGTGAAAGGAGATTAGAAGAAGGGGTTGGGGCAGAATCTTTGGAAGAGGAGGTGGGATGGTGTAGAATGGGATCGGAGAACAGGTGGTATCACAATTCTTTTGAAAGGAGATAAGTTAATGAAAAAGGGAATACTGTTAATCGCGGTGGCATTGTTGCTGGCCTCGAGCCTGGTTGCAGTTGGCTGTCCACGGCCAGTGCTGGAGGAGCCACCAGTGGAGCCAATAAGATTGGGGGCGGTTAACCCATTGGGCGATATAACTGGCCGTCAATCAGCTCAGGGGATGAAACTGGCGGTAGCGGAGATCAATGCGGCTGGAGGGATCCTGGGGCGACCCCTCGAGCTGATAGTAATGGACGACGAGTTCTCTCCAGCGGTGGGCGCCGCAGCTATTGAGAAACTGGCCACGGTGCATGAGGTGGACATATTCATCGGCGGCATGGCCAGTGGCGTGCATCTAGCCCAGATACCCATTTTGGCGAAGCATGGGAGGGTGACAGTGTGGATAGGCGCCGCCTCCCACCTGGTTGAAGCGGCAATCGCGGCACTCCCGGACCACGATTGGTACTTTCATCTCCATCCCTGGGACTACCAGCAGGTAGAAGGCACCGTGGAAGGTTGGGCCGCGATAGTTGAAAAATTCCCCCAGATCAGGCTGGATAGGATGTTCGTAGCATACGAAGAGGGTGCCTTCGGCGCTGCTGGATTCGCGATAAGCAGAGCTCTGTTTGCAGATGTCACTATCGAGGGAGAATCCTTCACCAGCGCAGTGTTCGGTGGCGGGGACTTTCGCGCAGTGCTGAGGCATGCTAAAGAGTTCAATCCAGACGCCTTTGTTTGGGTGGGGTTTGATCCTGATGCCCTCGGAATGATGGTGCAGGCCAAAGAGATTGGATTTGCGCCGCCGGTATTTCTAGGGACCCCGCCGGGGTGGCCCGTTGGCTTTGGCGAGATACCGCTGTCTGAGGCTGTGTGGCTGTATGGGATGTGGTCCCCAGAGTTAAAAGGGGTAAGCCCTGAGGCCGCGCACTTCTGGTGGGCCTTCATAGAAAAGTTCGGTGAAGAGCCTGCCACCTACTTTGCTCCACTCGGATACGTGAACGTCAAATTCGTGGCAGCGGGAATTGAGAGAGCCGGCACCCTAGAAAGGGGTCCTTTAATAGAGGCTCTCCGGGAAGTGAGGTTTGAGGACACAGCAGTCGGATGGCCTCTGACCATCGCTCCCAGCAGACTGATACGGCACCAGGGGTTCACCAGGCAGATGATACTTCAGTGGCAAGGTGGGAGACAAGAAGTGATCTGGCCGTTTGAGGTTGCCACAGCGGAGCCGATATTCCCATTCCCACGTTGGGAAGACCGCTGACGACTTAAGCGACCACGCATGGGGGTCGGATTTATCCGACCCGAAGGAGTAGGGTCTCCCTGCAAATCGCCTTAAGCGACCGACCACCAACCCGGGTGTGACACCCGGGTTGGTAGAAATGGGAGGTGGTAATTGCTTGCTAAATTGCGTCAACGAGATTATCAGATACTTATAGCCTTCATAATTGTCGCTGCCATTTTAGCCTTCTGGAGGCCTCATGTGCTCATCTCTGGCCTCCAGAGGGGTAGCTTATATGTCTTAATTGCGCTTCCTGTGGGGATCATCTATGGAATCCTTGGGATCCTCAACCTGGCACATGGCGAGTTTATGATGCTCGGGGCATTCTTCGCTTTCTCGCTTGTCACCTTAACCGGGATAGACCCGCTAATTGCCATGCTGCCAGCTTTCCCAGCTATGTTCGTAGTTGGCATCGTCACCTACAGGCTCACTATTAAACACGTGGTGAGGGCTCCACTAAATCAATTCTTGTTAACCTTCGGGCTGGCAGTGATGTTGGCCGAGATGGCCAATCTTATATGGACCACGCGACCTCGAATTGTGTGGGTGCCTTATGCGGCTTCGTCGGCCACCATTGGGCCGATTACCTTTGGCACGTTCGAGTTTGTTTACGTGGCGGCGGCCGCTATTGTGCTTGTCGGCATGTTCCTTTTCCTGACACGCACTCGAGCAGGGCTAGCAGCCATGGCCGTGGGACAGAATCCCCGTGGAGCTAAACTAGTCGGGATAGACGTAGAGCGCACTTATATGATGATCTTTAGCGCCTGCCTTGCTGTGTTGGGTCCAATTGGGGCGCTCTTCCTGATCCGCCACGCGATTTTCCCGGAGGTTGGGGGGCCTTTCAGCCTGAGAGCGGTTAGTATTGTTGCTATGGCCGGTTTCGGTAACCTGCCCGGGATACTTGTCTGGGGCATAGGACTGGGGCTCGCCGAGGCCTTTGTCAGGTCCTTTAGGGGATGGGGAGGATGGGCAGATATCATATTCTTTGGAATGATTATCTTAGTAGTCTTTTATAGATCATATCAGAGACGGGTGAGATGAGAAACTGGAGATACATTGTCTATATTGTGGTAATTTCCCTGGCGATATCCTTCCCCTTTTATGCGGGGGTGCACCCAATACATGTTGCAACCACGATCCTGTCACTTCTGGCGTTAGCCTTAAGCTGGGACATACTGCTCCGAGGGGGGCAGCTATCCTTAGGTGTCTCCGCTTTTTTCGGGATTGGCAGTTACACCACTGTGCTCACACACCTGAACTGGGAGGTGAGCCCGCTATTGAGCATAGTTTTGGGGGGTCTTGCTGCTGGCGTCGTTGCCCTGGTAATAGGACTTGCTGTCCTTCGGTTGAGGGGGCTATACTTCGCCATCGTCACCCTGGCCTTAACCTTCATATTCATCGTGATCGTGCGCAACTTGACCGATCTGACCGGAGGTGCAATAGGCAAGCTGATTCCATCGGTCATCTTTGGTGGAGATCCTGCCATGATATATTGGCTTACCCTGGCGATTGCCGTCGCTACGATCATAACATCAGAGATATTTCAAAAGACCAGGATACACTTCGCTCTCACATCCATCAGGAACAATGAAATCGCGGCCAAATCAAGCGGCATAGATATATTCAAGTACCTGCTATTCGCCTTTGTCGTAACGGCCGTCATTCAGGGGGTTGTCGGCGGTGTTCATGCTCAGCGATTTGCCTTTGTTTCCCCAGAGGAGAGTTTTTCGCTGACCTTCACTATCCTGCCCCTGGCCATGTGTCTGCTGGGAGGGTCATTCTCTACTCTGGGCTCAGTGATAGGAGCAGGGGGACTGGGAGTGCTAGCAGAATATCTGAGGCTGATGATGCCTCGCGGCCATCTCGCTATCTATGGCCTTGTCATGGTCATGGCCATATTGCTTATGCCAAAAGGAATAGTGGGAACAATCAGAGAACAACTGGTGAGGAGAAAAACGGCCTCTTCGTGATGTAGGAGTGTGGCTCCAGATCTATGGGGTGGAGTGTCACTGGGAAGACCAACTATTTTGACGGAAGGTGGGGATGTCTGTCTTGCGGATCGAAAATCTAACCAGGCGATTTGGGGGGTTGGTTGCGCTTAGCGGGGTAAATCTTGAGCTCCGGGAAAACGAGATTTTGGGGCTAATCGGGCCCAATGGGGCGGGAAAGACTACCCTGTTAAATGTCATTTCGGGCATTTACCTCCCAAATAGCGGCAGGATAATTTTTGATGGAAAAGACGTCACCGAATCGCCTGCCCATATCAGGTGTAGACTGGGGATCGGGAGAACTTTTCAGATTATACAGCCCAATCAGAATCTCAATGTGCTAGAGAATGTCATGGTTGGATCCCTTTTTGGACAAGGAGCGGGGCTGAAGGAAGCTCGTAGAAAGGCGCAGGAGATATGCCAATTTCTGGGCCTCTCCCGGATCGAAAGAGATATAACCAGGCTTACAGTATTGGAGATAAAGAAAATGGAGATGGCCCATGCTCTGGCTACACAACCGAAGGTTCTCCTCCTGGATGAGATTATGACGGGCTTGAACATAGATGAAGCCAGAGAGGTGATTGAATTGGTGCGAAAGATTCGCGACCAGGGCATGACGATCTGTGTCATTGAGCACATGATGAGGATTATTAAGGAGTTAACCGATAGGGTTCTTGTTCTAGATAGAGGAGAAGTAATAGCAGAGGGCCTGTATGAAGAGGTATCTAATGATCCACGGGTGATAAGTGCCTATCTCGGGGAGGAGGAGTAATGCTCGTAGTTAAGGGCGTAGATATTTACTATGGAAAGTTGCAGGTGCTCTGGGATTTGTCGCTACAGGTGGGGAAGGAATCGGTGGGTTTGTTTGGTCCTAATGGAGCCGGAAAGACAACCCTGGTAAATGCAATCGTAGGACTGGTAAAGCCGGCAAACGGAGAAATTACTTTTGGTGGCAGATCTTTGCTTCCTCTGGAAACGCACCGAATAATTCGCGAGGGGGTCGCCGTGGTTCCCCAGGAGAGGGAACTCTTCCCTTTTATGTCTGTCTTGGGGAACTTGAAATCGGGGGCTGCCTACATCCCGGGGGCGAGGGACAAAATAGACGAGAGGATGAGATTCATTTTTGATATATTCCCCGTTCTTAAGGAAAGATTAGGGCAGCTTGCAGTGACCTTGAGCGGGGGCGAACAGCGAATGCTGGCGATAGCTCGCTCCCTCATGGCAGGCCCAAAGCTCCTTATATTAGATGAGCCGTCTTCAGGATTACAACCTTCCCTGGTGTCGGATCTTTTCCAGAGGATGAGGGAGATCCGGGAGAAGGAAGGGGTTTCGATTCTAATAGCAGAGCAGAATGTTCGCCAGTGCCTAAGAGCAATCGATAGGGGCTATGTGATTGAAAATGGCAGGGTGGTTATAGAAGATAGTGCTGAAGGTTTGGCACATAGTGACCATGTCCGAAGGTCTTATCTTGGGTTATGACTCTCGGGGCAATGGGAAGGAGGTGCTGCACCCTCATGGAAAAGTCGATGGAAACGGTATATCCAGGATCTGGAGCGGTTTACAACATAGCCAACGTAATCGCTAGAAATGCCACTTTGTCCGGTCTTCCCGACAAAATTGCTGTTATAGACGCGAGCAAGGAAGGGGACCGAAAGTATTCCTACTCCCAAGTAAATTCCAGGGTCAATAAGCTGGCACACGCGCTGCTGAAATCAGGTGTCCAGAGGGGAGACAGGGTTTTTGTCTTGCTTCCAAACAAGATCGAGACCTTGGAGACCATCCTTGCCTGCCTGAAGATCGGAGCCATCTACACCCCGGCAAATTTCAGACTTTCCGCCCAGGAAATAGAATTCTTAATTGCCGACTCGGAGCCTAAGATTCTTCTGTGCGACACCTTGTACAGCGAGAAGTTTAGTGGGATTCTTCAGAGTAAATCCGTCCCTCTTATCGAAATTGGTGGCCACAAACTGGATGCTGCCACTGATTATTACCAGTTTGTAGAGAAGATGCCGGAGGTAGAGCCCAATATTATTACCCAGCCCGATGAGATATGCATGATCCTGTTTACTGCCGGCACAACTGGACGGCCAAAAGGGGTCAAACTCACTCATAGAAGCACATTTTTCGCCTGCCTGTCCAACGGAATTTCGGCCTCGCTTACTCGTGACGACCTATACCTGGGAGCCCCACCGATGTTTCACTCAGGTGGGATCACCTGCTTCCAGCTTTATATGCTCATGATTAACGGCACTATAGTACTTCAAAGGGAATGGAACCCGAGGGAGGCCCTGGAGATAATCAAGAGATATGAGGTAACCTACCACTTTGGAATAGCCACTCAGCTAAAAATGTTGCTTCAGGTTGATGACTGGCAGAACTACGTGGGCTCCCTGAGAGCGGTGAATGGGGGCGGTGAACCTCAGCCGGCAGAATTGAAAAGGGCGTTTATTGACAGGGGCATCATATACATAAGTGGGTATGGATTGACGGAGACCGGGGCCACCGGCTTTAACTGGCCAGCGGCCGGCAGAGATGACCCCACAATAGGCAAGGCAAGTGAATGTATGGGAAAGCCACCGGTACTGGTTGAGGCAAAAATTATTGATGAGAATGGCAACGCGGTGAAGACAGGAGAGATTGGGGAAATAGTGATCAGAAGGGAGCCCACGGGAGCTGCCGGATATTGGAACAGGCCTGAAGAGGAGGCCAAGAAATTCAGGGGGGACTGGATTTTTACGGGGGATCTTGGTAAGGTGGATGAGGAAGGGTACTTTTATGTTCTGGGAAGAAAAGATGACATGATACTTAGCGGGGGAGAGAACATTTACCCTGCTGAGATAGAAAGGGCTATCTACAGCCACCCAAAAGTTGCCGATGTCGTCGTTGTAAGGGGCATACATCCCCAATGGGGACAGACTCCCAAAGCGATAATTGTTCCGCGGCAGGGTGAGAGCATAAGCGAGGAAGAAATCATGGAGCATGTCACCAGGCTATTGGGATCGTTCAAGAAGCCGAGGAAAGTAGTATTTGTAGAGTCTATGCCAAAATCGGAGACGGGGAAAATCGACAAAAGGAGAATAAAGGAATTGTACGAGGAGATATGGATGTGACTACTCAGGTTCGAAGTTCCGGGGTTCAAGGTTCAAGGTTAGAAAATGATGAGCATAAACCAAGCTTCGGCAAGCTCAGCACAAGTATGAAGATAAGGCGAGCAACGGTGAACCGTGAACCCCTGGGCCTGCGGCTGAGGGCAGGCCTGACAACCTGAGTAGTTACGATCAGATTGGGAAAGGAGTTTTGCGTTGAGTTCGTCAGGTAACCGAACAGTGAGGAAACCAGTAACCTCCCGCGGGCAGCAAACCCGGCGGAAAATCCTGGAAGCCGCCGAAGAGATTTTTGGGGAGAAGGGATATCAGGCTGGTGGAGTTGTCGAAATCACCCAAAGGGCTGGGGTAGCTTTAGGTACATTCTATGTCTATTTCCCCGATAAGAAGACCGTTTTCATTGAGCTGGTCAAGGCGCTAAGTCATTCCTTGCGACGGGAGATCGCCAAGTCGATAGAAGGCATTTCAGACCGCATTGAAGCCGAGCGAGCGGGGTTTCGGGCCTTCTTCGCTTTCGTCTTAGCGCACCGCAATTTATACTGCCTCATACGACAGGCGGAGTTCGTGGATGAGGAGATCTTCCGCTGGTATTACCGCCGATTAGCTGAGGGCTATGAGCGCGGCTTAGCTCAAGCGATGGAAGCGGGTCAAATTCGTTCGCTGGACCCAGAGTGCTTAGCCCATTGCCTCATGGGGATAGGTCACTTTGTCGGCCTGCGCTGGGTCATCTGGGGGAATAAAACTCCACCGGAAGAGGTTTATGAGAGTATGATGAATTTTATTGAGCACGGGCTCACGCCCCCCGCCCACGAGGGTAAAGAAAAAGAAAGCACCGAACTTTTCCAATGATTCACATCGATGGGTCGCAGCGGTCGGGAAGCGGGACTATCGTGCGATACGCCATAACCCTCTGCTCGCTGCTCGGGGAAGAATTACACATCACCAACATCAGGGCAAAGAGGGATAAGCCCGGACTGCGCCCTCAGCACCTGGCATCGGTGAGAGCCTGCGCCCGGATGTGCGATGCCCAGGTGAAGGGCGCAGAGGCGAAATCCGCAGAGGTCATCTATAGTCCGGGATCCCCGATAAGGGGTGGCCACTACGAGTGGGATATCGGCAGCGCCGGCTCGACAACCATGTTGCTGATGTCCTTACTTCCCCTGGCCTGCTTTGCCGATAAGGAAACCACCCTGA
>QLUN01000001.1 GCA_018725455.1 Chloroflexota bacterium | reverse complement strand
ACTGGCATGAGCATCACTTCGTCCACTGCGGAGACGTCGTGTAGGATCGATTCGGGAAAAATGACCAGATCGAAGCCTTCGCCGGTGTGAGCCTCCACCCTCCGGGCGATCTCAGCCGTTACTATCTCACGGTACTCAGGGGTTCCAGAGGGCTTTCCGAGATCAGTGTTGATTGCGTAAACACCGAAGATGGCAGGGCGCTCTTTTAGCTGTGCGACTGCCCACACGTTGATGAAGAGGGCTGGCGCAAGTGATAGAAGGAGAAGGCCCGCACCCCTGCGCGTTGTAATGTTCTGGCCGGCAATGAATGAAAAGGTGATGATGCACAAACCAATCCCAATGGCTCCGAGGCTTGGGTAGAGCATGGCTGCCGCAAACAGGGGATTGAGCCACCCGACGAAACCGATTCCCGGAAGGGTGATGAGCAAGAAGGCCAGCAGCGCACCAGTCGATCGCTTCAACGCTGAACCTTTCCCCGTGAGAAGAAACGGTGCCGATAAGATGACAGTCAGCACGATTGGAGCGAGCACGGCTAGAGTGACCCATTCACCGTCGAAAAAGCGAAGCATGATTGATGGTATCTCTGCACTGTTGAATGAGAAGTACCCAAAAACGAAGGCAAATGCTTCACGGCGGCGAGTAGCCATCGCCAGGCCAACAGGAAATAGGATCAGCAGCGCTAAATTTCCGACATGCAACCAAGCCATCGCTGACAGCGCTGCTCCCGCAAGGAACCGGACACCAAGAGTGATAGCCTCCGCTCGTCTACTGGTGGTCATTTTTGGTGATCGTCCTAAGATTTGTGTTGGGTTGCTTGGGCTTGGTTTTTAGCCAATGACGCTGGCCGCTTTTGGCGCAGGGCTGCGGTTCTATCATGGAGATCACATCGCCGCTAACGGCGAAGACTCGATCCCGCATGAAAAGGCATTGCAAGGTAGAAAAAGATGGAATCTGATAGACGGATGGCATGGCTTTCAAAGGGTAGCCCATGCCATACGCACGCGCAACACGGTTATTTTTTTCAAGCTGCAAATACCCTGATCCAATTTCGGATCTCACCGGAGCAAGAAATGTCACGTTTCAACAACAACTACAGTTTTTATGGAAATGCAGGTGGCGACGCCACCAGTTCAAGGGTTGGCGTCGACAAGGCGGTGTCAAAAGTGCGCGTTGCCGTGAGTAATGGCAAGGATAGGGAGCCGCTCTGGCTCAACGTCGAAGCTTGGGGTGGGCAGGGTGAGCGATTGGCAGCCATCAAGAAGGGTGATCGACTCGGTGTTTCAGGCCACTTGGTTGTAGAACAATATACCGACAAAGAGGGCAAGGAGAGAACCTCCGTTAAGGTGGTTGCATCTTCGATCGCCTATCTCTCACCGAAGTCTTCAGGCACGGAAGAGCTTGAGAGTGATGAGTCTGATCCGTACTGATCCGTACTGATTCGTTCTTGCGAACCTTTTGAAGCACTCAGAAACCCCGCAAATGCGGGGTTTCTTTTTTTTTGCAAAAGAAAACCCTGCTCTGGCTTTCAGGGCAGGGTTTTTATACGATACAGATTAGGGGCTTTATACAAGACTGACAACCAGCTTGTTTCTCATTCCTGATCTTGCGCTAGCTGGCGCATCCATGCGATCAATGGGCCGCCTAGCAATACCAAGCGCTTTGAAAATCCGCTGATTCGCCTTATCGTCTTTTAGCTTTGAGAGATGCGACCATCCGGGGCCAAGCGCACCAAGGACACCAATTGACCTTGCCTTAAGCTGTGGCAGTACTGATTCGATGCCAATCAGCTTCATATACTCTCCGGCAACGCCCTTTATAAAGAAGGTTGCTGAACTCACTGCGCTTAACCGCAGGTCGTCACTAACTTCGATTGCAAAACCTTTTGTTGCTTCGATTACCTCTAAGTCCTCCACTGCTAAAGCAATGATCTCGGCAAGAAGCCGAGTTTCTGGCTCTCTATCCTCGCACGCTTCCCTTATTGCTTCGGATCGACTTTTTGGAATTGACCTATCCTCGTCTTCCGCAAGCTCCCAGACACCACCCGAAAGCGCGGAACCATGCTTTGATTCCATCTGAAACTCCCACATTACCGCGTCAGTGCGGCAAGAAGGGTTGATCTGAATCTATGCGTAAGTTGTTGCGTCGTTTCATCACGCAACACTATTTTTTGACGCTCTAAGCAACCCCCCTACCGGCGCTTTGCCGGGGATAGGAGGCTTAATGAAGCACGTTCATTTTGAATTGACGGAGTCAGGCTCGCCTGACAGTGCCCGTTGGCACCACTGGCGATCCGGTGGTATCGGCGGCTCCGATGCGGCAACGATAGCTTTTCAAGGAGGGCTGCTTTCATCCTCAGATGCTGCGAGTTGGCAGCGGGACTACCCAGCGCTGGTTCGGGAGAAGCAAGGGGAGAAGAGGGAGTTCAAGGAGAGTTTCGCAATGCGGCGAGGCAAGGAACTTGAGCCGATCATCAAGCAATGGCACGAAAAAACCACCGGAATCCTCACTTCACCAATTTTTGGTGAGATGGATGAGTTTCCGATCATTCGATCGTCTTTCGACGGCGCTGATCTGGAGCTTGATGTTCTCTTGGAGATCAAGGTCGCCAATGCCGATGTTCACCGGATGGCAAAAGAAGGGCGCGTTGTGCCTTACTACTTCCCGCAGATTGTTCATCAGGCAATTACCGCATGGGGGCGACCGGAAGCGTGGGATTTGTCTCGGGAGATTCACTTCGTAAACCATCGCGAGGGCGAGACGGTTCTCGCGGTTATTAGTGCTCGAAACGACGCGCTTCGGCGTATGGCCGAGGGACTCATCCCCCTACATCTTCGCTTCTGGGATGAGGTGAAGTGCGGTCGAAAAATCCCGGTGGAAGTGCTGAATGCGGCAGAAGCCTACCGCTCCAGCAAGCTAATAATTGAAAGAGAGACGGATGTGATGAATGCAAGCCGAGATTTGATTATCGGCTATGCAAAAAAATCGGGCGAGCCGAAGGTTGAGATCGATAAGGTTCGGGCAACAGAGAGTGCCAGAAAGGGCGCGGTGGACATGGCTGAGGCAGTCAAGGCGCTTCAGGCTGAAGTGCTGGCCGTACTCAATGAGTCGGGCATCAAAGACCCGTCTTTGATCGCACGAGTGACACTCTCTGAGGAAAAGATGGAGTCCTTCCGCAAGGAGGGTACCAAAAGTTGGGCGATCACATTGGTTGCCTAATTTCACCACACCCGCTGAGCAATCAGCGGGTGTTTTTTTTCAATTGCTGCAACACCTAGCTAGGCGAGAGGGAGCAATGGGGGTGTCGTAAACCACGACGCACAAAAGAGAGGATCGTATGAATGAACCAATTCAAGCATGCCAGAAGGCGGCAGATGACCCGCCGATCTCTTCAGCGGTCGAGGCCGGCTTGATTTCAGCAATGGATGCGATCAATCGCGCTCGCGCTGAGTTTGCTTTGAGCGGCTTTCGAACGTCTGCCGCAGATGTTGCCGAGATCCGCTCAGGACGCTATCTGGCCGAGCACGGCGCAACAATTCTGAAGCTGCTTTCCGCCAGCAGGTCGCCGTTTCGTCGGTAGGACGCGCTTGCAACAATGCCCTGCTTATAGCAGGGCATTTCGTTGACTGGGAGCAGCCCAGAAATAAATCAAGGAGTTCTGATGACACCCATTTTACTAGACGCCGAACTATACGGCGATTCGTTCAAGGGCGAAATGGCCAAGGCCACCGCTGGTCAGCAAAGGCTGGCCCAGAGGCTGATCGAAGATGCCGGGGGGGAGGGGGATGTTTTCATGTTCCACCCCGGAGTGGCAGGCAAGACGCCTGCACAAGTTGGCGCGGTGATGCGGCCGCCAGGCAACACAAGAATTATTCAGGTGAAGATAATTCCGCATCTGCCCACTATCGTTTTGGTGGTTGGTGGCAATGGGGATGCCAGGAGGTTTGACTTGGCCGAGGCCAAGGAACACCTGAGGGCGGTTAAGCGCCTCCGGTTACTCATGAAGCCCGACAGTTATGCCGGGTTTAGAGGCCACATCTTGTGGTATCTAAAATGCACGGACATCGCCCGTTACATAGAAAGGGCGCTTTCAGCACTCTCTTTCAAATAACCAATAACCCCCCAATCTCTATCACTAGAGAAAGGGGGGTTGCTTTATTGATCGGACTCAAATACGAAAGCCTCAACCATTTCGCCATCAAGACGAATCAGTTTTCGACTGACCTCGGGTTGTTTGAATCTTTCACAAAACTGAATCAGTATTGCCTTTGCTCCCGTGAGGCTGGTCGTATGACCGATGCCTTCATAGAAGCCGTATTGCTTAATGGCGCATGGGTACAACATCCTCTTTCTCTTTACTTGTCGCGGATTGCGACAGCGGAATTGCATGAACAAAGGGCGATGACTGTTGCATGCCGGCATGCTCGCAACAGTGCTTGCGAAATCCAAACATCAACTCCTTTGCCCCAACTCAGCGGGCATTCGCCCACACAACCAACCGGGGCAGGAGTACAGAATGCTTTTTGATCTCATTTTTGCGGCTGAAGCCGCAAAACAGGCGGCTGAGGCCGCCGACTTGGCTTCACTGGAGGCCGATGGCAGACAAGGGCTTAACCCAGCCCTTTCAGGTGCCCTTGGAATCCGCTTCGGAACTTTCGGAGCATTTATGGGCCTCTCCTTCACTGGAGAATTCAATGAATGAGCAGGAAGCAAGGGTCGGGGCGGGAGCTTTCATAGGCCTTTTCATTTGCATTGGAATCATTGTCTTCGGGTTCCAGTTTTTTCCTGCATTTATGATGGAAATTCTGGTTCCAGCAGTAACGCTGGGCCTGTTAGTCGGAAGCTCGGCCATAGGGGGCTGGGTCGCCTATTCGGCCTTCAAGGCCAAGGCCAAAAACTTCAGACGATGATAAGCAAGCCCCGACACGGTATTTGTCGGGGCTTTTTTCCTTTTGGGGTTGCTTGGCAAGCAGGCTCCGTGCCGCCAATTGGTGCCTCGAGGCCCAAGTAAACACTGGTGTTTTTGTCTCACGCGATGACAGGGCTATGCTTGATCCATGCACACATCGGAAGCAACACAAGTGAGTAGCTCATGAGCAACATCATTAACTTCCCAGGGCCGAAGTCTGCTTGCGGTTCTTGCGGGCATCTTTTAGCGCCGCCACTCTCTCGACGCAGCAAGCTGGAGTTCAACACCTTTATATTGCCCTGCAAGACGTGTGGTGTTGACATCATGCCGTTAGGGACGCCAAAGCCGGTGGGTAAGGGATTGTGCCAGTGCTGTATGAGCAAGCCGTCAACGGTTCGCGTTGAGGTTGGCCCCAATCTATTCGAGCCCTGGTGCAATGATTGCCTAGAAGCCTCCGAGGCTATGATGCGCAGCCTTGGCATGGGTGGGCCTGTTGTCTAGCACTGTTGCTTTGAGGGCAAAAAAAGGGGGGGTGCGATGCGTTACCGTTCTTGCGTTGCTCTTGCTGCGGCCATTGCAGCTTTTCCTGTGTTATCCGAGGGCCAGACCCTCATCGGGCGTGCTTCAGTGATTGATGGCGACACCATCGAAATTCGCTCTGAGAGGGTGCGGCTAAGCGCGATAGACGCGCCTGAGTCGTCGCAAACGTGCAGTGATTCTGGCGGCCGCGAATATCGCTGTGGTCAGCAAGCGGCACTAGCTTTGTCAGATTTCATTGGCAGCCAAAACGTTCGATGCGAGGTGGCCGCTCGTGATCGATTCAAGCGAGCAATCGGCGAGTGCTACATGGGCCAAGTGAGCGTCAACGCTTGGATGATTAGAAACGGATGGGCTCTACCCTATGTGCAGTTCGGAGGCAGAAAGCACCTTGCAGGCGCTGCGGAAGCTCGAAGAGAGCGACGAGGTGTTTGGCAGGGCGAGTTCGTAGCGCCGTGGGACTTTCGATCAGCCAATCGCGGGCGTAGCAGCGCTGAAGGCGTGGAATTATCCAATCGAAGGCCTAATGACCCTGGGGTCATGACGTGTGATGACCTGCGTCGGGCAGGGAGGGCTCCGGCTCAACTGGGCTCGCCGGAGTACCGTGCTTCAATGGATCGCGACAGGGACGGTGTTGCCTGCGAATGAGTTTGTAAAATAACTCCACGCACGCAACAGATGCAAGCTCAAGCTTTAGCAACATTCCTGCCGCGTCCTGCGGCTTAATGGAGTTGCAGATGAAAGCACATAAATCGTTTTTCGACGCTGCATGCGTCGATGTAACGCCTTTTTCATTTGTCCTTGAGATTGAGGACAAAAAAAGTGGGAACAAGATTCCACTAACCTACGTTCCGACTTCCAGAATCATCATTCTAGCCAACCGACCAAAACAGGCGGTTGTCCGATACAAGGATGATCTGCCGTACCGAGAGGTATTCGGAGGGGCGGTAATTGCCGTAGATACGAAAGGATTCGGTGAAAAGCCTTGTCGGTCGTTTTCCGTGATTCTCGACAACAAGAATCAGCCCATTCCTGTTGATCGTCTTGATAGCCGGGACATCGCGGACGGGATTACAACCACCAAAAGAAAGAGCATTTCAATGGCCCTTGG
The DNA here is from genome assembly GCA_018725455.1 of Chloroflexota bacterium. Lineage (GTDB taxonomy): Bacteria > Chloroflexota > Dehalococcoidia > SZUA-161 > SpSt-899 > BS503. The sequence continues at coordinate 19,633 of QLUN01000001.1, read as the reverse complement.
CATCGGCCTTGGTGTACACCTGAAGAGCGGTAGAAATTCCGTTTTCACCAACGGCGTTGATTTTGTGAACGAGGTTGGTGTTACACCAGAAACAGATCTCTCAATCGTTGAGCCCCGAGTGGGGATGGCAGAGCGCCGCCCTTATCTAGAGTGGCCTTCTGCTCTTGCCGCTGCCCGGATCACAGATCCGAACTTCCATTGGCAAGTGGTCGAATTTGACACTTCCAATGAAAATGGTGAGGCTTCTGTTCAGCCCTACCTCCGGGTTCCGGGAGGGTACCTGGTTACTGTCAAGGTGGCTTACAAGGGTATTGAGCACGAGGAAACTCTTGCCATCACGGAGTCAAAGGAGATCACCAGCAAGGCAAATAAGAAAGTGATCCTACACAACCAGCCGTGCCTTAACCCCACGGCAGCCATGTGGAACACAGCAGTCATGCGCTGCCTGGCGAAGGCCATAGCCCATTGTACCGGGTACGGATTGTCCATTTACGCCAAAGCATCAATGGACGAGTTGGCAGCGATGCAACAGATCGACAAGGAAGTTCCAAAGGAGACTCCAAAGGAGACTCCAGCGCCCGAGGCATCTGGTGCCTCGAGCGAGGCTCATTCACCGGGAGACAAGGATGCTCGCGATCGGTTGATTGAAGAGATCAGCGGTCTGATAGATAGAACTAAGACGGATCCGGCCAACGTATTGGCGTATCACGGAACAAGTAGCTTTGAAGCTGCTGATCCGTCAATCCTGATACGGATCCACGAACAACTCACCGTCAAGGCTCGCCGCATCGCTTCCCAGAAGCAGGCGGCTTAACAAAACCAATCCCCGACCAGACTTGCTCTCTGGTCGGGGTTTTTGTTCATCATCCAGAATAGGGTGGGGTGGTCATCTTGTTGCAAGTTCTGCACTCGCAACACTCGCAGCACTCGCAACACTCGCAACAAGAGCACGCAACAACCCACACTAGAGGAGCGGGCAATGCTGCTGCCTCACTTCGAGGAAATGTACTGACAGGAGTACAGGAAATGACTGTTGATTTGAAGTTGCTCGACGCAGAAGAGCGTAGAGCCGAAAGAAACACATCCATCCTAATGAGGATGGCAAACAAGTTGAACAGCATCCCGCGGAATGATCCGCGTTATGCTGCTGTAAAGCTCCTCTTAAAAGAGGAGACGAGAAAGGAATCAATCCGCTCCGAAAGACTACTTTTAATGCAGTTCGAGGCCGAAATGGCCGAGTAACTGCAAGATGTCCAAAGCCCTGACTATCGTCAGGGCTTTTTTTTGCTCAAGGTCGTTACAGCCTTTTTCTCGCAACGAATCGTAATCAATCCGAGAGCAATCCGACTGCCGGCAGATGGCCGGCGTTACGGAGTTCAACGATGAGTGTTGCACAGATTAGACAGGCGTTCTCTGGACTGAGGGACATGGGGTACACCACGGACACTCAAGTGCTCAGGATGTGTGCCAAGGCGTACCAGCGCCAGCCCGAGACTCGTGTTCGACTGGCCTTGAGGCTGGCAATCCACCGGGCCATTGCCTGCGCAGAGCCGGGCATGATGCTGCGACTTCGCGATCAGCAAGGGGCGGTCTACAGCATCAATGCAACGATGATCGCTTTGAATCGATTGAGTGCCCGCCTTCGCATTCAAAAGCCAGGTTCCTACCTTCGACTGACAGAGGTTGCTTCACAGGAGAGGCTGGCGTTCTGCGACAGCGAAATCGAATAGCCGCACAACCACAAAAAAGCCCCGCATTGAGCGGGGCTTTTTTTGTTCAAAAAAACACTTGCAACACCGATCACTGCGGCTTCCATCAATCCCCATCGGCCCACTAACGGGCTCAAAAGGAGAGATTGAATGAAACTCAAGGCATTGGCCGAAGTGATGATGTACCTGCCAGGATTTGGGCCTGGGGAGAATCCCCTTGAGGCGATCCCTCCGCAGGCGACAAGCATATCCATGAGGGAGGCATCCGCAACGGTTTTGCCCTTCCCGGCAGCCTCCAGAACGCCAAAGGTTACAAATCAGTGGCCTTTGATTCAGAGCGTTGAATCTGCTCATGGCCAAGCTGATCGCATTGAGCGAAATTTGAATGCTCTTCGGATTCTCAATCAGATCGAGGCAGAGCATCGCGATCCGACTGAAGAAGAGCGCGCTGCGCTCAATCGCTACTCTGGATGGGGCGCAGTTCCGAAGATATTTGACACCACCTGGGCACCTCTTCGCAATGAGCGCGATGAGTTGCAAAAACTGATTGCTGATGGGGAGGACATTGAATCGGCGCGCCATTCGGTGAACACGGCGTTTTTTACACCGATTGAGGTGTGCAAGGCCATGTGGGAATGGATCAAGCAGACAGGTTTCAATGGGGGGCGGATTCTCGAGCCCTCTGCTGGAACTGGGCTTCTACTGGGAACCATGCCACAAGAGATGGTAGCAACATCGACCGTTACGGCCATCGAGAAAGATCCGACCACGGGCCGCATCCTCCGGGCGCTGTACGCGCAGCCGGACACACAGGTTCACATCGACGGCTTTGAGAAGGTTGATCTTCCTGAAGGGGGCTTTGATTTAGCCATCTCTAATGTTCCTTTCGGAAATTTTGGAGTGGTTTCTGCCGAGCGATCAGAGTACCGCAAGTGGCTCATCCATGATTTTTTCTTTGGCCGTGCCATGACGCTGGTTCGCGAGGGTGGATTGGTCGCTTTTCTAACATCGAGCGGAACGCTTGATAAATCAAACCCGGCAACCCGTTTATGGTTAAGCGCACATGCGGATCTGGTGCATGCCGTCCGATTGCCGAGTCAGTCCTTTAAGGCATTTGCAGGAACAGAAGCGTCGATCGATTTTTTGATTTTGCGCAAAAGAGGGAAAGATGAGGCTCGGATCAGTAGCAGCGATTGGGCGAGCGAGATAGCGTCGAGCTTTGAATTCTCTGGCAAAAACTACAATGCCGCCGCACTCCCTGATGAGCGATTCATTGGTGAGCGAAGGATGGTAACGAGGCAGTACGGCGGGCGGTCTTCTATCGCTCACTGTGAAGGCGACTGGCGGGTAGCGCTCGCTACTGCGGTTGACCTCCTGACCGTTCCGGCATGCTACACGCCGCGAAAGGTCGAGGTGATTGTTCCTGATCCGGCTCGTGAGTCTTTAGGGGTGCGCATTAAGCCTGGTTCGTACTTGGTTATGAGTAATGGACGAGTGGGGGTGAGTGCTGGGAATGAAGTGGTAGAGGCTCATGTCACCAAGGCAGACGAAGCAAAAATCCTTTCAATGATTCCATTGCGCGATTCAACAAGAAAGCTTGTTGAGCGTCAGGCTTATGAGGAAGATGACAGCAAACTTGAGATTCTGCGTGCTGGTATGGGTGCGGCTTATCAGGCGTTTGTAAAGTCATTTGGCCCAATTAACGACAAGAGGAATGTCAAGGCGCTTCGGCTTGATCCTGATTTTCCACTGGTGCTGTCATTAGAGAAGTGGGATAGCGAAACAGGCAAGACAACAAAGGCGGATTTGTTTTATCGCCGAACCGCAAAAGCGGTTATCATGCCCGATCATGCTGAAACTGTGCAAGAAGCGTTACAGATATGCTTGGCTCAAACAGGTCGAGTTATCCCTTATTTCATTGCTAGGCTTGTTAAACAGTCTGTCGAAGATGTTGAGGCGTCATTATTAGCCGAGGGATTGGCTTACTGTAACCCATCAAGCGGGTTATGGGAGTCGGCTGATCTTTACCTCTCTGGTGACGTGAAGACGAAGCTGTCGATGGCATCGGCGGCAGGCTCGGCGTTTTTGAGCAATGTGGAGGCTCTAAAGGGGGTTATCCCGGAAGACATTAAACCCAAGGATATTACAATCAACCTTGGGGCATCATGGATTCCGTGTGATATATTGAGTCAGTTTGTAAATGAGCGACTTGGAGGGCATAAAGCCGAGGTTAGCCTAAATGCAAAGGTAAGCCTCTGGTCGATGAATGGGTATTGTAGTCCATCCGCCAAGTTTTCAACATCGCGGATAAGTACCGGGGATTTGTTTGTTCTTGCTCTGAACCAAAAAGAGCCTGAGATACGCGATCGCGATCATGAGAATAAATCGTACAAGCTAAACCCGGATGAAACCCTGGCTGCTTGTGCGGCCCAAGAAAACATTCGCGAGGCATTTAGTGACTGGATCTACGCCGACGAGAAGCGCGAAGCGCGTATTCATGAGATTTATAACCGAGTAATGAATCGGTACGTCGAGCGAAAGATCGACGGCAGTCGGTTGGTTCTTCCGGGCTTTAGCCACTGCCTTGAGCTTCGGCAACACCAGAAAGACGCAATCTGGCGCATTGTCTCTGGCAAGGCCAACACGCTTCTTGCGCATTGTGTTGGTGCTGGTAAAACACTGGTCATGATCTGTGCTGCAATGGAAATGCGGCGAACCGGAAAGGCGCGAAAGCCTCTCATTGTGGTTCCAAGCCACATGCTTGAGCAGTTTATGGCTGAGTTTCTTCGGGCTTATCCCGGAGCCTCGGTGCTGGCGGCCTCTAAGGACGATGCGACTAAAGAAAACAGGAAGTCGCTCGTGGCTAGGATGACGGCTTGGTCTTGGGATGCAATTATCATGACGCATTCCAGTTTTGGAAGGATTCAATCCAGCCCTGATCGAGTTAAGGCCTTCATCAACAATGAGCTTGAGATTTTGACTGCCGCAATGTCATCGGAAAATGATAAAAAGACAATCAAGGAAATTGAGTCAGCAAAATCTCGGCTCAACAATCGACTGGAATTGCTTGCAACAGGATGGGGTAAGGATGATTTTATCACTCTGGAGGAAACGGGGGTGGATCATCTTTCGGTAGATGAAGCCCATATGGCGAAGAACCTGTATCGGTTCTCTCGGATGACTCGGATTGCTGGTTTGCCGAACTCTGACAGCCAGAGAGCGTTCGACATGCTGCTCAAGGTTCGCGAGATCACGTTCATTCGCAATGATGAGTGCGGTATTACGTTTGCGACGGGCACGCCCATTTCGAACAGTATGGCCGAACTTTGGACGATGCAGACCTTTCTCCAGCCAAGCACGCTCCAGCGCATTGGTTATGAGATGTTCGACTCCTGGGCATCTGCATTCGGTCGAGTGGTTAAGGCCGTTGAGCTTCGGCCTGATGGCGGCGGTTATCGCGTTAATGCTAGGTTTAGCAAGTTTGTCAATCTGCCTGAGTTGATGTCGGTGTTTTCAGAGGTTGCTGACATTAAAACGAAGGAGATGCTGAGTCTGCCGACGCCCATCACGCACCGCGTTACAGTTGTTGCGGAAGGGAGCCCCACCCTGAAGGCGTTCGTTCAAACACTGGTTGAGCGTTCAGAGTCTATCCGCGCCGGAAAGGTTAAGGCAGATGTTGACAACATGCTCTCTGTCACATTTGATGGGCGCTGTGCCGCTACGGACATGCGATTGGTAGGCGGCGAGGACGAGGCTGGCAGCAAAGTCAATCTTTGTGTTGACAAGCTGGTTGAGGTGCATGCCAATACGACCAGTAATCTGGGCACCCAAGCTGTGTTTCTGGATATGTCTACGCCAAAGGGTGCGGGGGTTTGGAGTCTTTATGGAGACATGAAGGAGAAGCTGATTAAGCGCGGAATTCCCCCAAGTGAGATTGCTTTTATTCACGACGCCTCGACTGATGCGGCCAAAGAGAAGCTGTTTGCTAGCGTTCGGTCGGGCAAGACGCGAATCCTCCTCGGATCTACTGAGAAGATGGGTGTTGGGACGAACATCCAGAAGCGGCTTGTTGCACTCCATCATATCGACGCGCCCTGGAAGCCAAGCTGTGTCGAACAAAGGGAGGGCCGAATAGAGCGCCAAGGGAACGAGAACGAAGAGGTGACAATCTATCGGTACGTCACCAGCGGCTCCTTCGACTCGTATATGTGGCAATGTCTCCACAACAAGGCACGATTTATCGCCCAGGTGATGAGCGGTGAGGGCGGTCGATCAGCAGAGGATGCTGAGTTGTCGGCACTGTCCTACGCCGAGGTGAAGGCGCTCGCGTCGGGCAATCCACTGGTTCTTGAAAAGGCCGGTGTTGACGCTGATGTGCTGAAACTTGAAGCACTGCATCGCCAGTGGGTTAAGCAGACTGGTGATGCGCGCTACGCCCTGCGGACGCTGCCATCTCGGATTCACGCCTACAACCAGCTTGCTCGGGCACAGGACGAGGACGAGAAGGCCATCGTTGACGTATCTCACAAGAACTTCGAGATGGTCATCCGTGAAGAGGTTTTCACTGACCGCAAGGAGGCATCACGCCGATTGTTCTCGCTCATGCTTCGCAGCCGTGGCAATCAGGCTTTTTTGGCTGGGAACTTCGCTGGATTTGAGATGTGGATTGATGGCTCTGGCCGTGAAGCAGAGCTTTCGCTAAAGGGTCAAGCAACGTGGGACGTGCGCGTAGCTGCCCGCCACAACGGGCCTATTGATGCGATCATGGACACGATTCGCAACATTCGAGGAGAGTCAGAGCGGACGCTTCGGCGTCTGGACGCAATGAACCGCGATCTCTCTGTGGCTCGAGCTATGATGGATCAGGGCTTTGATCAGATGGGCCGATTGGAAGAGCTTCGGGCTCGCCAAGATAAAATCAACACCGAATTGGGTGTTTTTGAAGGAGCGAAAGCAGCGATTGATGATGCTGACCCGCAGGCGGCGAAAGCTGCTTAAACCCAAGCCCCTGATCTATACGATCAGGGGCTTTTTTTCAAATCTTGCGATCCGGCGCTGCTACCGAATGAATGATGTCGTGCGGTAAAACCGTCAGTCCAAGCGCCAATGGCACATTGAATCGGGCGTTCATCTGAAAGGTGATGTCGTAAATATCTGCCTCCGTGGCTTCTGTGTACTGTTTTTTTCTTGCCGCCATGAGTTCGATGTTCAACGGAGCCTTTTCGACCCTGGCCACGCTCTCTGGGAAGGTTGATTTATCTGCCGAAAGCGAGAGGAAGATCGCTTCGCGGATGCGGATGTCGATCCACGCCCAAGGAAGCTCGCACTCATCTGCGTAAGGGAGCGCCAATTTGCGGCTCTTGTACTGAATCGGCCCCTGTGTTGGTCCTCCAATGCACTGAGGGGAGTAGCGAGCAGCGAAGGAAGGCCCCCCAAGCTCGGCAAATGCGAGGTCTGCTGTCAATTTTTCAGAAAACGTCTCTGGCGTTTCACTTTCAGGCAGACAGTCTTGTCGAAGGTATAGAATGGCCCTGTCCTTCCAGGCGCGAATGAATGTTGCTGGAGGAAGGCGGATCGCAAATGACGGGTTTAGGCCCATTGCGATGGATAGGCGCTTCTCAAGATCCGTTCGAGGGAAGATCTCATCTTCAAATTTCCGTGAATCCATGATGCGCCTCCCGACAAGAGGGTAGCGTCGGCTTATAGAATCCCGTAACATCCAACTTAAGGATACTGGGTTGATGGCGCTGGATTTATTGTTGTTGGTAGTGGAGATGCTGAAGGCGAGCATTTTCTCATTGTCCTTTGAAGGTTCAGCCAGAACGACAGGCAGGGTCGCGCGGCTCCTTCGTCCATTTTAATGCGTGACGACGCGAGGCCAAAAACAATGTCTTTAATTAGCGAAAATGAGCATGAAAAGCTGCACTACGAGGACATGAGCCTCGAGCAGATCATGGAGGCAAGGGAGAGTCTCCTTCGCCCTATGGCGGAGAAGATCATCGATGCTCAGCAGCCACTTCGTGAACGCTATGTTGCGGTCATGAAGGAGATCAAATTCTTCGCAAGTGAGTACGGGATGACGGAGGAAAAGTACCTCTCCATGTCTCGCAGCCAAGTCATCAGCCATGTAGTCTCGGAGTTGAAGCGTCGCGAAGCTGCGGTCGTCACAACCCGAACTCCCGGCCACATCATCCCCAAGAAATACCACCACCCAAACAATCACGAACTTCAGTGGGCTGGTCGTGGTGCTAGGCCTCGGTGGGTGACTGAGTTCCTGCGGGAAAATCCGAGCATGTCTCTTGAGGACATGAAGATTCCTGAACAAGGACGGCGTTAAATCGGAATCTGAAGGCGACCGAGATCCGCGACGGCGTGTCGGGGGGTGCCGCCGATGCTGATGGAGTCAGCATCGGCGCGCCGCATGCAATCACCGTCGAGGACGCCGCACTGACCCCCCTCCCTCGCGGTCGCTCTTCTCGAAGTCTCTGCTGGTGCTTCTGCTATCGGGTCGCCTAGTCGTCTCCTGATCCAAACGATCCGCGAGTGAAGGGCGCTGGCTTGCGCTGTCCAATGCTCGCTGAAGACGGCGGATTCATTCCAATTGGAAGACTCAATGGATGCAGTACGCCGTTTTTTCCTCTCCGCATAAAGCTCTTCTTCATCGGTTTGCCGTAGTTGACCTTGGCCGGAATGAGTGCGATGTAGTTCGTTCGCTCATCTTCATACCTCCCCTCGCAATTGAGGTTTTTGAACTCCTCCTCGTTTACCGGGCGGATGTTGAGTTGGTAGCGAACAGACGTTGTTAGTGCAGATGCGCCTCGTGACGCCGCCCATTCCTCGCGATCATTGTTGTTGGTCTTGCCAACGTGATGAAGCGCCACAATTGAGCACCGCGTTTGATTTGCGACTCTCGCAAGCCGAGTCATCATAGCGCCGGCTGCCCTGTTGTCGTTCTCGTCGCCATCAAGCATGCGAGTGAGCGGATCAATGATGACCAGTCGCTTGCCTGAGCAAAAATCAGCCAGGTCGGCCAGAAACGGGCCGTCAGTAATCTCGAATCGCTCTTGGCTCGCGATACGGATGTCGTGGCCCACCAGCCCATAGATGTGAATGTTGCGGCCCAGCAGAGCCCTGTATTCCTCTTCGCGATAGATCGGAAACTCCTCCATGATGGAGAATGCCCGTCTCTCGATGATGTCGTCGTCGTCCTCGCCGAAAATAGTACCGACGCCGCCTGCTATGCGTCGGAAGTCATCGAACGGGTCAAGCCACGGCAGCACCAGTCCTGTTGATAGCGCCATTGATACTTGGAGGGCGAGGAAGCTCTTTCCGATGGAGCCTTGTCCCACGATCATCCCTAGACTGCCCTCCAAAAGTCCGGGCAGAACCCATCGTACATCAGGCAATTTTCTGATGTTCGTAAAATCGACGCGACGCTTTCCCGGCGGGAGGCCTGGGAGTGCGCAGGGATCTACTATGACCTCCGGCAACGAAGGCATGATGTGCTCTAAAACACCATCGGCACCCGAGATCACAAAAAGGTCGTTGAAGTCGGTGCCGCCTGTTTGTCTGAGCGATTCGGGTGGAGCAATGCAGTGCGCTTTATGCAACTTCGCTGCGATATTCGCAGCAGATTGACCATTGCCAAGATCCGAAAACACGATGAATCGGGACTTGGGGAATTCTTTTGCCAGACTCTCGATGACCGGCGCGAAATTTCCACATCCTCCGACCGAAACGACAGCGATGTTGAGCGCAGCATCGATCGACATGGCTGTGGCAACGCCCTCAGCTAGTCCAATTGTTTCGCCGTCACGCAGTAGCCGTGTAGGCCAGAAACAGGCGCGTCGCGGGCCACCATACAGACTCACCTTGAGACTATCACCAGCGATGAGTTCGACGTTCACCATCTCACTGCTTGCGTTGAACAGCGGAACAATCAGAAGGGATCCAGATAGCGGTTTTTCGTCGCGCCTTGGCGCATAGCCAATCAACGGCTTGACGAGGCTTGCATCAATTTGAGCCAGCGAAGTCGTCGCATTGACGTGGTTCTGTAGATGTTTTTTGAGGAGGTATGGGTTGCTGATCGCATCGGTTGATGCGCCCCAGAGCGCCTCCGCTTTGGATTTAGCTTCCAGCCTTGACCCCTCACGGCTCTTTTCGGCATCCTCTCGACGCCGCCTGTCCTCCTCTATTTGAGCAGGATCGCTTGCCTTTCGCCGGTATCCAGATTTGACTTCCTTATCCTTTTCATAGGGTAGGAAAAATGTCTCATAAACTGGATGAGATGCGCGGTGGCTGCCGAAGAAACCAACAACCCCTTCACTCCTCTCGCTGCACGAGAGGTATCCAGCCGTATCTGGTACTGGCTTGGTGCCTGTGCTGAAATTTATGGTGCTGCCCGACTTAAATCGATCAATGTCGCGCCGGGGCGGATCAAGTCCGGCAGCCTTCATCAGTGCAACGAGTTCGGAAAGCAGATCGGCTCGCATTCACGTTTCCCTTTCAGATGAGGAAACCGTACCACTTTACGGCGGTTTGCAGAAATCGGATTGTAAGCTTAGAGCAGTCTGGCTTGCTCAACATCTCCGCCCTTGGTCACGGAGGCTGTGCTCAGCAGCCACTGGCTGCTCCTTTTGCAAGTATTCACAATCAATTCTTAAAAATGCAGATGTGGTCGCAACATGGGCGCTTTTTTGCAAGGATTATTTGAGTTGATTGCCCATCCCCTGCCAAGGAATCCCGCCATGTCGAACGCTCAATCTGTTCACAGTCAATTGTTCTTCCCGACGAGCGCCTACTCCCCCGAGCAGCTTGCTCGCGCGGCATCTGCCATCGAGCAGGGTTGCGATCCAGGATCGCTAGATCCGTGGTTTATGAGCCAAGAGCAGCCAAATCAAGCGGTTCACTGCATCAGCGCTGCTGCCGCCTAATTTGAACCATCAGAAAAAAAGGCTGCCAATCAATGGCAGCCTTTTTTTGACTAAGCCCAATCGCCAAGATCAACGATGTCTATGCCCTCGTTGTCCTCGCATCTTGAGAGTAGCTTGTCTGCGCTGATCCCGGCTCTTGAGAGTCTTTCCCGATCCAATGACTGAACGCCGTGATCGCATACGCGCTTAGCCGAGCCGACCACAGCCCCATAGACCGAGCTTGATTCGGGGTTGTTTTGTGACTCTATCGCTTCGATCAGGTCACGGGGCAGTCGCCACTTCAATGCCATTGCGCCGCCAATGCGAGCCGATTCTGAACCGGCCAGCCTTTCGATTGCAACAAGAGGGGCTTCGCCGACCCGGATCGCCTCCATTATGGACTCATGAAGATGAGGCGCAGCGCGATGAAGCACCGGCTGGCCGATGGCGTGAAGCAATCCTGCCGTAAACGCCGTCTCGTAATTCAGGACTCCGCCTCCGCGTTTTGCAATCCACCGAGCAGAGCAGGCGACAAGGAAGGCGCGCTCCCAGAAAGCCTCAGTGCGCACATATGGCGAGGGCGGTACGGATCCCGGCAACGAGGCAGAGAGCACGATACTTTTGATGGTGCTTGTGCCAAGGCTAACCACCGCATCACTGACCGATGACACCTTCGATCGATTGCCAAAATAGCTTGAGTTCGCCATCTTCAAAACTCTAACGGTCAGCGAAGGGTCTGAGCCAACCTTGTTTGCGATGAGCGCAGGCGACACGTCATCGCAAGCGAAGATCGCGAGAAGCTCCGAAACCACCCGAGGAACGGGTGGAAGCTGATCCATCCACTCATCAAGCCCGGTGTCAATCCTGTCGATCATCCACTATAGCCGTGTTTTTGATGTTTCATCAAGGCGCATCGTAAGCTATTCATGATGCTAAGATGCAACGATTGCGCTAAATGGTGGTTACATGAGTGAATCCAAGCCCCGATTTGCCTCGCCGGTGTTCAGGGTGCCGCCTGATCGCGTTAAACCAAAAATAACGGCAATCAAGAGAATCACGGATTTGTACTTTCATGATGGGGTTGATGAAACCCACTCTAATGCGCCAAAGCCTCGCGGGGAGGGTGCCTACGGCTTTTCTGGGCAAGCGCAAGTTATCCGTTTTGCAGGCACTGAACTCAGCGCATGGGTGGATTGTGTCGCAGAGCTTATCAAGACTGAATTCCCCTACGAGGAAGACTTCAGGATTCAGATCGATGGCGTAACGTGGCGTTGTTGCAGAGACACCAACTCCGCGAGTTCTGAGATCAGCATGAGGCAGATTGTCACTGAAATCCCTCGCCTGGCAGACCTAACTACCGACAATAACGCACTGGTCAACTTGATGCAGCACTCGTTTTTGAACGACGGGGGGCTTGTTCTCATTGGTGGACTGCCTGGCTCAGGGAAAGTTACCACGATTCACTCAGAAAACTCAATCTCTTCCATTCGGCGATTAGCAGGAATGGCATCAACGAGGCTCGGTAGTGTCGCGGATCTACTTCTCGCTGCCTCACTGCGGCTGTCCATTCATTCGTCACTCGATTGGAGGGCCGGAAAGACGGATGCACGCACTGCTCGATCAAAAGCGATCATGTCGCTCAATGCTTTGTTCAGTAGTGGCGAATCACATCCTGTGGCGACTCATATTCGAGAGCGAAAGTACAGTCAGATCAATCAATCCGTTGAGAATCAGAGAGGAATATTTACTCGGGCGTCAAATGCCGGCTCCCCGGCATCACATATTTATGAACAACTTGGAGGATCAGAGAAATGAAAAAAACATTGATTGCCACTGCACTTGCAGTGGGCCTTGCTGGCGCAGCATTTGCATCAGAATCCAAAGAAGCTGCTGCGATTACCGCGCTAGTGCCAGGAGCGATTGTTGATCGCGTTGCGGACGGCCCGCTTCGAGGCTGGACTGAGGTCACTTACAACGGCGGCAATGTCGCTTATGTGCTGAACAATGGTCGTCACGTTGTTTTTGGTAATGTTGTCCGAGTGGCGGATCACCACTCCTACACGGTTGAGCGCATGGAAGAGGTGAGGCGTGCATCGATTGCACACCTTCCTTCTCACTTGGCTATCCGCTATCCCGCAGAGAATGAACGCGGACACCTCATTGTATTCACTGATGTTTCGTGCTCGTTTTGCGTGAGCTTCCATAAGGCGACGATCCCGGAGCTAAACGCACAAGGCGTGAGCGTCACCTATTACCCGTGGCCCCGCGGCGGGAAGGCGAGCCCCGCCTATGTCGTGATGCGTGACATTTGGTGTTCGGCTGATCCGAAAGCTGCGCTGTCTGCCTACATGGTCAGCCCTGAGAACCATGCAACGCCAAAGCCGGGTTGCTCGATTGATTTGATGCCGGCCATCGCCGCCGGCGCGGCGCTTGGTGTTCGCGGCACACCCGGCGTGTTTGATCAGAACGGCAAGGACTTCGGCGGAGCGTTGCCAGCACCGATGTTGCTGCAAGGTCTGGGCTTAGATCCTCTCTAACCCTTGCTTCACAACAAAAGAAAAGGGCGGCCTTGGGCCGCCATTTTTAATGTTGGTGGCGGGCAGATGCAAAGGCTGCCCAGAAAGGGCACGCAACAGACTTGGGCAAGGGCTTCGGCATTAGTGATGCGCCAATACGGTACTCACTTGGAAATCAATCATGTCCACTATTCGCACTCTCGCCGGTCACAGCGACGGCCTTCCGGCAAGCCTGGAAGGAAACCCAAACCTTGAACCCGGGCGACTGCCTTACGTCCCTGTTGATTGGGAAACCGTTCTCGAGGAGCCGGGCCGGCGAGTGGTCAGCCCGTCTGGGCCGTTAAACCGTTTTGCTTACAACTTCGCCATCGGTCTGCGTAGCGGCGTCTACGCCATCTTTATGAAGACGGGCTCGGGTCAAGAAGAAGTCTGGCTGCCTTATGGGGACGCTGCTATTGAAGTCCTCATGTCTATGCACTCAGATCAGCGCTTCGTCATGCTGCTTACGATGCACTGCGTTCGCGAGGACGGGATCATCGCGGGCCGCAACGCCGCTAACGCTGCAATGAAGGTGGCCGCATGAACGTCGTGGCCGTTGGAACCCGCGTTGTGGGTGTCTGGGGCGCGATGATCGCCGACTACTACGGCACGGTCGTTGGTCATACGGACGCTGGCGTCCCGCTCGTTGAGTGGGATGAGTGGTGCGAGTCACCGGGCCTGCATCAGTACCGGATCGTCGATCGGCCGAGCGTTAATGGCTCGCCGATTGGGGTTTGGACGCGGGAGTCCTATCACGCATTCACGCTTCGCCGTGAGCACGGAGTCGCAGCGTGAGCCGCCGTCGGTTTGTGGTCGCCCTGCACGAGTTGGATCGTGCCTATGGCGGCCCGGAGGAAGGGGGCTGGCACTTCGATACGAACGTGCCGAGCACCGAGCCTGAGCATCGCCGCTTCCTACGTGTCTTCCGGTCGAAAGCCAAAGCGAGTCGTTACCGGGATCGCCTTTGGGATCAAGCTCGAAAGGCATCAGAAGGCACAAGGGACGTCGGCAGTGCGATTTACGCCGGCGGCCAATACGGCGCAGTGATGCAGCGTGGGGAACAACCGCAGCCTTATCCGCTGCGTCGACCACGGTACGAGTGATGAGCGCCGCTTACGCGGGGCTTCGGATGCCGGGAACGATGGTTTCAAGCCTCATGCGAAAGCATCGGGTCACAATCAGCGACCTGGCGGCACGGCAAAATGTCTCCCAGAAACGCATCCGCGAGGTCCGAGAGACGGGAGTCGCTGGCTTCATGGCTGATGAGTACCACTTCGCCATCACCGGCAACTGGTGGAGCGATTCGCTCAAGAAGGCCGCTCACGAGTGACCCATAACCAGCGCCCCGGGGTTTTCCTCGGGGCGTTTTTCCAGGAGAAATCCATGCCTCGCGTCTACAACAAGCACCACGGCGCTACACCGCCATCGGCGGTGTATGTTGGTCGACCGTCCGAATGGGGAAACCCATTCTCGCACTTGAGCAGTACGATTGCTAAGTTCCGAGTTTCATCGCGCGATGAGGCGATCTTGCGCTATAGGAGATGGTTGATTGATAGAATGGATGTGGAGCCGGGCCTACTCACCCGCATCAGGTCTGAACTCGGTGGGAAGGATTTAGTGTGCTGGTGTGCCCCGCACGCTTGCCATGCCGATGTCTTGATGCAAATCGCCAACTCAACGAATCAACCCAGTCAATTCAAATCCTACGCTGGCATCGGCTCACGAAGAACTCCGCAAGAAATCCTCGATTCGATGCGGAAGATTGCCGGGTACTTAGCGGGGAAGGGCTACACCTTGCGCTCCGGCGCTGCTATAGGTGCCGACTCTGCTTTCGAGGAGGGCGCACTGGCCGCCGGAGGGGATGCAGAGGTGTGGGTGCCCTGGGCTGGCTTTAATGGGCACTCTTCGAGCCAAACACCATCACCTGAAGCCTTTGCACTGGCGGCGAAGTCTCATCCAGCATGGGATTCTTGCAAGAATGGGGCGAAAGCACTCCATGCTCGCAATGTCCATCAATTGCTCGGCGCTGATCTTGAAAGCCCGGTCGATTTCATCGTTTGCTGGACAAGGGATGGCTTAATGGCCGGCGGCACAGGCCAGTCGCTGAGGATTGCAAAAAATAAAGGGATTGAGGTGTACAACCTTGGCGTGGCTGGCGAGCTTGTTCGACTGCGTGAAAAATTCAAAGCTCCACCAGTGTCGCATCCATGAATAAAAAAACCCACTACTTAACAGTAGTGGGTTTTTTGGTTATCTGTCCTTCCTTCTTGGCTTTGGCAGCCCTGGCCCTGGCGGATTCTTCGAATACGCGGAAGATGTCCGCAGCGAAAGCAGCCTCGATCTTTGCGGTGGCGGTTTTTGCAGCCTTGGCCTTGGCTGCGGATGCCTTTCTGTAGGGATCGCTCATTGTATTCTCCAAGCATGCCCGGCGCATCCAGCGCAGGGCGGGTTAAATCAGGGTTTAATCGCAGTCCGAGTGCGCTTTCGGCAGCGCGATTCCGCATTGGCGATAGCGCGCATTATAGATTAAGTGCATAAGAATAAATCGCGCGTCACTTTCCAGCGGCATCAAAATCGTCGGGAAATACGGGGATACGCGAAAATCTAGAGTGCCCACACTATTTTCAACACGAATGATGTATTGGTAGCTCTTATCGATAAGGGCAAAACAGTGATCCCGGTAGCATACTCCAAGCGGCGATCTGCTGTATTTTTTTCCTCTGAACTCATTAATGATGCGACCTGGCTCCTGAAGCAGAATCGTTTCTTGGCCATTCGCTGATGGCTGACGGAAATCCATCATCCCGTAGTTATTTGGATCAGTTAGAGAGGGCGGCAGCGGGCTGGTGTGGCCGATAAGGTAGGTGAGGCGAGTCATTTGTTCAATCCTTTTGCGCCGCTGATTGCGGCATCCGTTGTTGATGCGGCCACTCTTTCGGCGTGTTGCGTCCATCTCCGCTAGATCCGATGCAACCTAACTATAGGGCCTAAAAATCAGCAGCACAAAGCGGCGGCGGCTTGTCCAAACCATCCTTTGCGATCGTTGCTGCTTCTTGCCGCAGCCCGCGATGAGCTACTGCTGGCGAACCGCGCTTTGGATCGCTCACTCACCCCTTTGGCGCACCTCTAATTTCCGCTAAGTGTCATTATACGAATTTAATGTACATCATATGTATGACGTACAGTGTTTGACATGAATTAGCCAAATGGGTAGGATTGACGGAATGAAGCGCCACGCAGAGGGGCCGATGAGCAGAAAATGGAACGTCAACCAGATTGCCGAGCGAATCGCCGCACTCGCGGAAGGCAAGTCACAACCCGTCAGGCTTCAATTGTCTGAGGTTGCGGGTTCAGAAGATCCAAAAGTGAAGCTCGTAGTCGCCAGCACCACCACAAAAGCCATCTACAAGCTCTCAAGGCTCCTCTCTGAGCAAGGGATTGCTGTGGAGTACAGACGAGGCACGCCTGCCGCGCCGGCATCTTTTCGTGTGTGGAGGCCTTGAATGTGCATCGGGATCTACGGCCCGTCACGCAATAGGCCGTGCCGCAAACCAGTCGAGCGGAACCTAGCGTTCGACGGTGCGTCTTTCTTGACCAATTGCCGGAGGTTTCCTGGCGATACGCCGACGAACCAACAATCGAATGCGGGCTGCTCTGCAACCAGGAGAAATCATGAATCAGTCGAGTTCAACCGGCATTGCCGGAAAGACGAAACACCGTGCTCCCATTAGGGAACCTCGTGAAACCCTAACCATCAATCATGTCGAGGATGCCATCCTTCATCTGATTGAGAACGGGAAAACCCCTAGCGAAGCCAATGTGCGCGGAATATTGGGAGGTAGCCCGAACACGCTACACCCGCTTGTCCGCCGATGGTTCGCAGAACGGGCACCGGCCCTTCTGCACGGCCAGATCACTGTTGTTAATTCAAGCGATATTCCGAAGGCCGCACACGAACTTATCGCCGAACTCCGAGAGGATGCTCGTCGGGCTGCTGATGAAGCTCTTGCCAGGGAATGGTCTGACGTTGAGGCAGAGCGTGAAGCGACACAAAAGACCCTAAAAATGGCTGAGTCCAAAGAAAATGAATTGGCGAAAAAAGCCGAGGAAAACGAGAGGATTATTCCCATATTCAAGGCTAATCTTGAACTCGCCAGTGCAGAGCTAGCAGCGGCTCGCGCATCAGCGGCCTCGGCGGCATCTGACCGAAGAGAATCTGAAGCTAGACGACAAGCCGCTGAAGCCATCGCAAAAGACGCCGAAAGACGCCTCGAGCAGGCCCAGGCGGCCATCAAAACAGCCAATGACAGCCTATCCACTCTCAGTGAGGATCTCACCGCATCACGCCTTGTGGCCGATGCTGCGAAAGCTGCTGTTGCAGCCAAGCAAGCCGAGCTTGATCGAGTGGCTTCCGAGGCGGCAGCCTCAATGACAGCCCTTCGCGAGTCGATCAATGAGGTCAAAACGGCCCACTTGCGAGAGGTGCAAAGCATGCGCTCGACACAATCCGAGGCCGCTTCCCGATGGGCCGAGGCGAAAAACGCTTTTGAGAAGCGAATTATCGCACTTGAGGGAGAGCTTGAAAATCGCATTTCAGCGGATGCCGAAAAAGACATCCTCAAGCACAATCTTCAAGCCGAAAACAATACACTAAACCGCGAAATAGAAGATTTGCGGCGAAGAAACATCGAGATGGAAAAAATGAACGCCAAGGTGCCGGAAGCTCTTGCCAATATCGCGGAACGATTGCAATTTCTTAAGTTTCAAAAAACACGAAAAGAGGAGTAATTAATGCTCATTCTGACGCGCCAACCAGGCGAAACACTAACCATCGGCGACCAAATTACCGTTACGGTTATTTCAGTAATGGGCGGTCAAGTTCGGATCGGAATCAATGCACCAAGGTCTGTAGCGGTACATCGCCTGGAGGTCGCAGAACGGATCGCCAGCGGTAAAAAACCAAGGTGCGATATTAAGGCAGAAGGGAGGGGAGAGTCTTGAGCGAGACTACGACTACCGCATCGCGGCAGCGCGCGATTGTCAGTGACGCCTACGATGAACCGTTCTTTACGGTCATGTATGGCAGCAAAGTCACGCCGTTTGCTCCGCGAACACTTCAGGTTCTCACGGATGGCTGGACAAGGTGGTGCAGGGCTTGCGAACTCGCCGGACTGCCACCCATTCCCGCAAACAACGCTCTGCTGATTGACGTGGTGAAGCGCCACATTGAGTCTAAAAAAAAGCGATCTAGCATTGAAACAACCCTCCTCTACCCCATCAGAACAGCATCCCGGAGGTTGGGGCACGCCGACCCAACAGACAACACCGAGTTCAGGGATTTTTGGAAACACGCCTGCCGCGACATTCTGACTAAACGCCAGAAACAGGCCATCGGAATGACTGAGGATGTTGTGCGATCGATCCTTGCCACCCTTTCACCCTCAAGGCCTCGTGATGCCATGATCGGCGCGATGATCGGACTAGCCTACGACGGCCTGCTGAGAATCAGTGAGATTTCATCGCTCCGGCTGAGCCACATCCGCGCTGTGCGTGGCGATGCTGGCGAGATGCTGATTGAACGATCAAAAACGGATCAGGATGGTGCTGGTAGCACTCGCAGTATCAGTCCAGAAACGATGAAATGGATCTCGGCTCATCGCGCTTTTGCAGACCAGAGGTGCCCGGAGGAGGATTGGCTTTTTCCCTCTCCCTACCGGAGCGGTCGTCAGCCGATCTCCACTCGACAGATAGCCAAGCTCATTGAGACAGGTGGAAAGCTAGTGGGCGTGGAAGGTCTTAGCGGTCATTCGGGCAGGGTGGGAGGGGCGCAGGACATGATGCTTTCTGGTGCTACGCTTGCACAAATGCAGAAGCGTGGTGGATGGAAAACCGTCACGATGCCAGCACGATACGCAGAGCACGCCGACACAACTCTTGATGGCGAGGAGCGCCGCAGGCAGCTAGGACGCCTAGCGGAACGTAGAAAAATGCTCTTGCCGTGAGCTATCGCAACAAAGCTGCGAAAGCGCTGGAGCAATGAGCACTGCCGCAACATCGCGGCTTACCGGAGATGCTTATGGAAAGCACTAAGACCACTGACACCCACAACGCGCGAGTAGCCGAGGCGCGCACCAGAGTTGATTCGGCTTGGAAAATCGCGGAATTAGCTTATGCGGAGCTTATCGATTCCAGCAAAAAGGCAGATAATGCACAGGCCGCAGCCGATTATGCAATCGGCAATGAAAAGGAATTGTCCGATCTGCGCGCAAAGTTAGCTTTAACCATTGCTCAAGGAGTTGGAGAGATCGCGCGAAAGCTGGAAATCTTAGCCTTACAGTCTGAGGCTGAATTGCGCGAATTAACTAGCGGGGATTGATAAGGAGAGAGCCAATGACCACCAAGACCACAGTCGCCGAGTTCCGGGACTTCTACAACGACGAAACCGTATGGGCAAACG